>CAZXRM010000219.1:0-2529 GCA_964642595.1 uncultured bacterium | reverse complement strand
GCTAAAGACTTTACTTTTATATTAAAGATTAATTTTGCATCTGTATAAATTTTAATTATATTGTCTGTTACGCATACCAAATATTCGTCTTTACTCGATACCGCAACCATTCCCCTATCATTAATTCTCTTACATAATCTGCCCTGTTCATTATAGATACTTATGCCGTCTTTGTTGAGAACATATAAATATTTTCCATGCTCTGCGATTTTATAACCATATATATCATTTACGACAAAACTATTAACAATCGCGCCCCGCGAATTATAAAATTTTATCTGTGCGCAATAATCATCCTGCGTAATCTCAACCTGATTATTACCAAGAGTAAAAGCAAAAAGATTCAATAATAAAAAAATACTCACAAGATAAAAGTTTAATCTATGATATAAAAAATGTCAATCTGCCATTGCATCTTACGATGATTTTGATATAATATCTTATGGCAAAAATGATAAAAAAGTCAAACATTAAAAGATTAGTTCGTGAGCGATATGGCGCAATAGCTAAACAGAACACTTCTTGCTGCTCGACAATAAAATCGTGCGGCTGCGGAGTGCCTTCGGCAACCGCTATAAGCAGAAAAATCGGCTATTCAGAAAAAGAACTAAAATCAGTTCCCAAAGATTCTAATTTAGGGCTTGGCTGCGGCAACCCGATCGCTTTAGCGAACTTAAAAAAAGGAGAGGTTGTATTAGACTTGGGTTCGGGCGCTGGTTTTGACTGCTTCTTAGCTGCCAATAAAGTTGGCAAAACTGGTAAAGTCATCGGGGTTGATATGACCGTCGAAATGATTGAAAAAGCCCGTGATAATGCCAGGAAAAATAAATACAATAATGTCGAATTTCGACTTGGCGAAATCGAAAACCTACCGGTTGCCGATAATTCAATAGATGTTGTAATATCAAATTGTGTCATCAATCTTTCACCAGACAAAAAGAAAGTTTTTAAAGAAGTATTCCGAGTATTGAAACCCGGTGGTAGGTTAATGGTTTCTGATATAGTTTTACTTGGTAAACTACCAAACACAATTAAAAATTCAGTTATGGCTTATGTTGGTTGTGTCGCCGGTGCGGAATTAAAGAAGTATTACTTGCAACTAATAAAATCGGCTGGATTTAAAAATGTCAAAGTCCTTGATGAGACAAATTATCCGATTGATTTTGTCGCCGACGACCCTTTGACAAAGTCAATTACAGATGAACTGAATTTGTCACAACCAACAATTAAAAAAGTAGTTAAATCAGTAGCAAGCATCAAAGTATCTGCCGTAAAAGACTAATCGTAAATAATTACTTTTCGGGAAATCTGGAAATTAGTTGATTCAACAACAATAAAAAATATCCCTTTTTCAGAAATATTTATCGTCACTTGTTCTTTATTCAAAGAATTTATTTCTTTTATTGTCCTGCCCAGCGCATTATAAACTTTAACTTTTACATCATAATTTTTAAGTAATGGCGATGCGATAGCCAATGTTCTACTTGCTGGATTTGGAAATATATTGAGCAAGTGCATTTGAGTCTGATAGTTAATTTCTTTGACCGCCGTTGGTCGTTTTCTACTGACATAGTACATTATGTAGATACTGTCTTTATAAACAACTGCCGGGTCTTTGATATAAAGATATTCAAGGGGATTGGTGCTGTCGTATAATAAACGATAACCCACTTCCAGCATCCAATTCTGCCCATCTGTGGAAAAAATAGAACTAATATTTCTATCATTAGGCAGGTTATTAAAACAGTAAAATCGATAACCGCCTGTAGTAACTGTAATTCCGTTTGCCATCATCAAACCAGCAATTGAGAAATTAGGTTGCTGAATAAAATTTAATCCATCTAAGGAATATGCGTGCCAATTTTGGCCAGCAGGAGCACCGCCAGCAAAATATTGTAAAGTATCACAAGTACGTAATAATGATGGGTCTAAAACCGAGTTGTTCAAAACTTCAAATCTCACACCATTTTCGCGCACGAAATTAATTCCATCAAGTGAAACAGCAGAATATGTCTCAGGATGACCGTCATTTATCGGGTCGCCGGTAAAATATAAACGAAAAGTATCACCGAACATTATCGCATCCGGGTCGCAAGGCTTGCCTGGCCAATTTGCGGTTCCCGGAATTTGCACTTGATAGAATTGCCAGTTATTTATGCCGTTTTGAGATACACCAACTTTAATACCATCAATATAGGGAGTTATAAGTCCTTGGTGAAATAAAAACACTGCACCGGAAGGTCCAATTACTGCATCTGGCACGTCACCCGAATCAGTAGCAATTATGTTTAATTTCTGCCAGTTTAGACCATCTTGAGAAGTCGCAATCAGAATCCGATTTTGCATTGGTTGGGCAAAAATAAAATTAGTAACAACTGATAATCCGATAATAAATTTTCTCATTTCATCTAATCAACAATAATGACCTTTTGTGAAAATTTATTTCTATTATTACTTATTAATATAAAATAGACTCCGCTTTTTACTTTTTCCCCGACCCTATCCTTTCTATCCCATATAAGCATATCT
>CAZXRM010000218.1:0-2529 GCA_964642595.1 uncultured bacterium | reverse complement strand
GTATGAAACTAAAACCTTTAGCCGACCGTATTGTGGTCGAGCGACTTGAGGAAGAAGTAAAAAAAGGCGGCATCATTATTCCGGATACCGCTAAAGAAAAACCCCAGCACGGCAAAGTCATCGCGGCTGGACCAGGACGATTTGACGATAAAGGCAATCGAGTTCCGATGGAAGTGAAAAAAGGCGATACGATTCTATTTGGTAAATATTCGGGTAACGAAATCAAAGTTGACGATGTCGAATATCTGATTATGCGCGAAGACGATGTTTTAGCAATCGTTGATAAGGAAAAATAATTTAACCACGAATGAACACGAATAACACAAATGGACGAATAACACAAATAATTAATAAAGAAAATATTTTTAATTCGTGCCATTTGATAATTTGTGCAATCCGTGTTCGATTCTTTCAGGAGGATTAAATGCCAGCAAAAGATATTAAATTCAGTGAAGACGCACGCAAGGTGATGCTCAAAGGCGCATCAATTTTAGCCAGCGCAGTCAAAGTAACTTTAGGTCCCAAAGGTCACAATGTGATTATTGATAAAAAATGGGGCGCACCGACCGTTACCAAAGACGGTGTGACCGTTGCCAAAGAAGTCGAACTCGAAGATAAGTTTGAAAATATGGGCGCACAGATGGTCAAAGAAGTTGCATCCAAAACTTCGGATGTTGCCGGTGACGGTACAACCACGGCGACGGTTTTAGCCGAAGCGATTTTCCGCGAGGGATTGAAAGTCGTATCTGCCGGTGCCAATTCGATGGCAGTCAAAAGAGGCATTGACAAGGCAGTCGAAAAAGTCATCGAAGAGTTAAAGCGCATATCGAAAAAGACCAGTGGTCGCAGTGATATTGCTCAGGTCGCATCAATTTCCGCCAATAACGACACTTCGATTGGTACCCTGATTGCCGACGCAATGGAAAAAGTCGGTAAAGAAGGTGTCATCACAGTCGAAGAATCAAAGTCAATGGAAACTACGCTTGATGTGGTCGAAGGTATGCAGTTTGACCGCGGTTATTTGTCTCCTTACTTTATTACCAATCCGGATAAAATGGAATGCGTGCTTGAAGATTGCTACGTCTTATTATATGAAAAGAAAATCTCAGCGGCGCGCGATATGCTGCCGATGCTCGAAAAGACCGCTCAAAAGGGCAAGCCGATTCTGATTATTGCTGAAGAAGTCGAAGGCGAAGCTCTGGCAACCCTGGTTGTTAATAAACTCCGTGGAACTTTACAAGTTGCCGCAGTCAAAGCACCGGGTTATGGCGACCGAAGACGGGCAATGCTCGAAGATATCGCAGTGTTAACCAACGGCAGATTGATTTCCGAAGATGTCGGTATCAAACTGGAAAGTATTGCGATTACCGATTTAGGTATGGCAAAACGGGTCACAATTGACAAAGAGAACACAACAATCGTTGAGGGCTCTGGTGCGAAAAAAGATATTCAGGCAAGAATCGACCAGATCCGCAGGCAGATTGAAGAGACCAAATCCGATTACGACAAAGAAAAGTTACAAGAGCGTTTGGCAAAATTAGCCGGCGGTGTGGCAGTGATTAATGTCGGTGCCGCAACTGAAGTTGAAATGAAACAGAAAAAAGCCTTAGTCGAAGATGCATTACACGCAACCCGAGCCGCAGTCGAAGAAGGCGTTGTGCCGGGCGGCGGCGTTGCATTAATCCGATGCATTCCAGTTCTGGAAAAAATGAAACTGTCCGGCGACGAGCAGATTGGTGCTGATATTGTGAAAAAAGCAATGGAAGCACCATTACGACAACTGACCGAAAATGCCGGAATCGAGGGCTCGATTGTTTTTGATAAAGTCCGCAACTCTTCAACCAATATCGGTTTCAACGTCGAAACATTGAAGTACGAAGATATGTTTGAAGTCGGCGTGATTGACCCGACCAAAGTTACCCGAGCCGCATTACAGAATGCGGCATCAGTTGCATCTCTTTTGGTGACGACCGAATGTGGTATCGTCGAATTACCGGAAAAAGAAAAGCCGATGCCCGCAATGCCACCAGGCGGCGGTTACGGCGGAGAATATTAAAGAAAGTTATTGGTTGTTAGTTGTTGGTTTTTAGACTGGCAACTAACAACCATCAACTAAAAACTAACAACTGAAAGATGCCGACTTACGAATACGAATGCGAAACTTGTCATCATCATTTTGAAGAGTTTCAGAATATGAAAGACGAGCCGATAAAGAAATGCCCCAAGTGCGGCAAGAAAGTCAAGCGATTGATTTCAAGCGGCGCGGGATTTATCTTTAAGGGCAGTGGATTCTATATTACCGATTACAAAAAGAACTCGGCTTCGATTCCAACCTCAAAATCAAAACCGGTTGAAAAGCCGAAAGCCGAACCAAAGTCGGATAAGAAATAGTAAATTGACAACACCGAAAAACATTGACCGAACACCGGAAAGAATTACGAAAGAAATCGGTGGGTTCGGTGATATTCGGTGTTTAATAATAAATAAAAGTTTCCTATTGACAAAATAGGATAGTTTGCTATACTATTG
>CAZXRM010000217.1:0-2531 GCA_964642595.1 uncultured bacterium | reverse complement strand
AAAACTGCTCAGTAAATTGTCTTATAAATTATCTGCCCGACCAATCCATTCTATGGATTAAACATTTTTGCACTTTAAAAAACACCCCCTATAAAGCATTTTGCATTTTAAAATGTAAATTGTTTTTATATGATGTTTAAGTTATTAATTATCATATTGTAATTAGAAATAGCAGATGCAAATTTTTTTCTTGACAAAATTATGTTTCTTCATTAAATTATTTATAGTTAGGTGTAATAAAACTTAGGTTTTGATATTATTTAGTTCTACTATTTAAAAATTTAAAGCTCCCCGAAAAGAAACTTATATTTTATAATTCAGCAGTGATTGGCATTATTGTGTAAAGGGAATTTATGAATGGGGAATATAAAGGCGGTTGTAATGTGTCCGATTCGGACCAGCAATCGTTTAAAGAGCAGGCCCGAGGAGCATATCCTCACTGTGATTTTAACTAATCTGGCTCTTTACAGAAAATGCTTTACGACCGCCTTGCTATTTTACAAGCGAAACATCTATAAATATTGAAATCACCGGACCCACTGAATTCAGTGCGGAATAATTATATTGCAATAATTGTCAATTATACAAGTTGACATCTCTTTATAATTCCATATAATGCTGTAATGACTAAAAGATTGTTATTATTGGAGGTAATATGAACAAACACAAAAAATATCTAATCGTCGCACTAATTTTATTAGTAATCATAATCAGCATAAGTTGTGCCCCGGGCAATTACCGCTGGGACAAAGAAACCTATGAATTCTATAAACCGGCAAATTTCTGGGCCGGTCTCTGGCACGGTTTGATAATCATTATCACTTTTATCGTCAGTTTGTTCACGAATACGGTTAAAATATACGAAGTTAATAATTGCGGTTGGGCATATAACCTTGGGTTTATCATCGGCGCAATGATATCTTTGGGCGGCGGAATCCGAGGGACAATTAAGAGAAAAAGAAAGAAAGTTGATTGGAACGAAATCGAAGATAAAATCCGCGAAGGCGTGAAGTCCTGGGTCAATGAAACCGAAGATGAAGCCAAGAAAAAAGAATGGGAAGAAATCGGCAAAAAAGTTGAAGAGAAAATTAAAAGAAAACTGAAGGAATGGGCAGACAAAGAATAGTATACAGAATACAGTAAACAGGTTACAGGGTAAAAATTGAAGAGTTTGCCATCGCTTGTTTTATTTATTGGTATCGGTTTAGCCATACCGATAATATATTACTTTATCTTTCGTAGACGCTCGGCTTTAGATAAAATTCCAGCCTGGGTTTGGGCATATACGGGTTTCATCTCCTGTGTATTTTTTCCGGTATTTTTATTTCGCAAGCACTGGGAAAAAGCGCTGGTGATGGCATATAATAAGTTTTGGTTCGTTGCCGGGGTTGTGCAGATGGACAATAATTTCTGGGAAACTCTGGCAAAATTACTGGTGATTGTGATTTTTATCGCCCTGTGTCGAGAGAACGGCAAAGAAACATTTAAACAAAAGAGCAGTTCCTTAATCTTTGGTTATTGGGTTGGGCTTTGTTATGGAATTGGCGAGGCGATTACTTTATCTGTCATCGGCTATTTTCCGGTGCTCAATCGGATTTTTGGCATAAACCTGTTTATGTATTTTACAACCTGGTATGTGGTTTGGGAGCGCGCTTACGCAATTCAAATACATGCGATAATCGGCGCATTGGTCGGTTTGGGTTTTTATCACTGGTATGGGCTTGCGAAAAAGTGGTGGCTTCTAATATTTTTCGTCTTCGGAATGCTCTATCATGAACTGGTTGATGGTCTGGTCTTGGTGATGATGTATTTCCCAAAACTCGAATTTACTGGTTTTATCCGTGCACACATTTATACAATAACTTTACCGGTATTATTAGTTGTCGGTTATCTGATAGTTTTTCTTGCTTATCGAGCGAGTAAAGACAATAAGAAAACAGAACAAATATAAATAAAAAGGAGAAAAAAATGAAGAAGACTTTGTTGTTATTATCAATATTATTATTGATAATCAGTTGTCCTAAAAAAGAAACATCAACAATTAAATTATCGCCGGGCACCTGGAACGAGACTAATAAGTATCGAATACTGATTGATACAACTGTGTCCGGTTCTTATCAATTGATTTACAAAACTACTGACCAAACCATCGAACTGCAATCAATTACGCAAGTAACTCAAACCAATGTTACATCTTATGATTCAACCGCACTGGTTTTAAGGCAAGACAATCTTCGTCCTATCTCGTCATTTAAGACCATTATTACCGGTGGCGCAACTATTACATCAGATATAAAATACACGGATAATAAAGCATCAATTAAAGCAAAATTACCGCAGGGCGAAAAATCAATTGATATTCCAATCAATGTTAATACTTATGATAACGACCAAATCACAACCATCTTACGTGCGATTGAACTTAAAGTTAATGAAGAAAAAGAAATAAATATTGCGATTGGTTTAAGCGGGACAACGGTGCCGATTAAAATTAAGTTGCTGGGCGAAGAGAAAATTAAGGTGCCGGCTGG
>CAZXRM010000216.1:0-2544 GCA_964642595.1 uncultured bacterium | reverse complement strand
TGTGTGGATAATTCGGAAAAACCGATTTTAGACCGCCGTTTATAATAATTTAATTCACATAGTCTTTTAAACAATGTGGATAACTTCTCCCAAAAACAACCATTTATATAAAAGAATAAAGTTATAAACATTTGAAAATCATTTATCTACATTAAAACGACAACTTATCCACCGTTTATCAACATTGTAATCTTGTGAATGTCTTGACTCAGGGTGGAATCTTGTTTTTTTAGTGTGGTGATTTTGTCAATTGCGTGTATTACAGTTGAGTGGTCTTTTCCGCCAAAATAGGCGCCGATCTCTTTTAATGACATTCCGCCAAAAGTTCTGAGCAGATACATAGCAACTTGACGCGCCTGTACCAAATTTGCGGTACGGTCTTTTGCCTGAAGTTGATCTAATGTCACATTGTAGTAGCCAGCAACAGTTTCAATAATCTTGGTTGGTTTGGGCGGTTGTTTATTAATCTGTAAATCGGATAGTACCTGCTTGCAAATATCAATAGTTAAAGGTGAATTGGTTAATGACGCATAACCGCTTACCCGAATTAGCGCACCTTCGAGTTCCCGGATATTAGTCCTGATATTTTCTGCAATAAAATAGATTATTTCCGGCAATACTGAAATCCCGTCCATTTTTGCTTTATTGTTCAATATCGCTATGCGGGTTTCGATGTCCGGCGGTTTCAAATCGCAAACAAGCCCGGACAACAATCTTGAGACAAGCCGTTCTTCAAGCGTTGGAATTTCTTTGGGCGGCCGGTCTGATGTAAAAATAATCTGCTTTCCCATATTCTGCAAATGGTTAAACAGATGAAAAACATCTTCCTGCAAACGCTCCTTGCCTTTAAGATAATGAATATCATCAAGTAATAATAAATCGAGGTTACGGTACTTGTTATTAAAAAGCATTGTGTTGCGGTCTTGGATTGATTGGATTAAATCAAGAAATAATTGCTCGGCCGGAGTATAATAGATTTTTAAGTTTGGCTGCGTTTGTTTGATATGGTTACCGATTGCATGAAGCAGGTGGGTTTTGCCAAGCCCGACTCCGCCATAGATAAAAAGTGGATTATAGACCTTGGCAGGCGCGCCTGCAACTGCCTTGGCAGCCGCAAATGCAAAACGATTAGATTCGCCAATTATAAAATTATCAAATGAATACCTTGGAACCAACCTTGAACCGTCAAGAACATTATGACCGTTGGTTATCGGTGTTGCTGTTCGCTGTTCTTCGGCAGTTGCGTTATCTACCTCAACCGACTCAATTTTTGTATCAACAACTTTGAAGTCTATTTTCAATCCGTCAAAATTTGGCTTTGCCAAAACCCGCATCAGCGGATTCGAATAATACTCGGTAATCCATTCGATAAAGAAATTGTTTGGTGCACCCAAAATCAGCGTACTGTTAACAAAAGAGATCGGGATAAGCGGTTCAAACCAAGTCGCAATTGCATCTTTATTTAAAACCTCAGATAAACCGGAAAAAATATCCGACCAAAGTTCGTCTTTTGTTTGTTCCATTAAAACGCCCAAATATTATTCATTATCATAGTTATCAACAAATTTTTCAACAAGCCAATTTTTTGTAAACTGCTGAAAAATAAAAACATACAAAAAGCAATTTACAATTTCCACAATTAAATATTATACGCGAAACCACTTAAGTTCTTAACAAAAATGGCGTTTGCGAATGCTCGAGATAAGCATAATACAAAACCGATAAATTGTCAAGATAAATTTGTTAAAAACAATAATTATTTTTCAGTTTTGAAAATTCCAGCAAGAACTGCTTGGCCTAAAGAAATTCCGCCATCGTTAATTGGCGCCTGGCGGTTGAAATAGATTTTCAGCCTATTTTTTGCCAGTCCCGAATAAATTCCGTGCAAGATAATTTTATTTTGAAAAACACCGCCGGATAAACAAGCGGTTTTTATTCTTCTTTGCCGGCTGATGTTAATAACAATATTCGCTGTAATATCAATTATTCGCTCGTGAAAAATCCGGGCAATTTTAGGAACTGGAACGCTATGGTTTTTTAAGTCCACTACTTCTTCTAAAATTATTTTAGGGTCTAATCGAGAAATAAGAGGTTGTCGTTTATTGACCGTCGGTGAGCCTTTCATTGCTTCATTCTGCAAGGCAATCGGCGCTTCCCCCTCAAAAGTCTGTTTATGGCATATTCCCAGAATCGAAGCGACTGCATCAAACAACCGACCCATACTTGTAGTTTGAATTTTGAATTTTGAATTTTGAATTTCAAATTCATTAAATGTTTTTATACCTAAGTAATAAAGATAAGATTTGGCTATTTGTTTTGGGTTTGTTATTTCAATATCTCCGCCGACCAGAGGTAATTCATTTAGATGTGCAATGCGCTCAAATCCAGAATAATCAAGCACCAGTATTTCGCTACCCCAGATTTTTCCATCTGCGCCAAAACCGGTTCCGTCAAATCCGACACCGATAACCGGAGTCTTCAACCCGTGCTCTGCCATAACACCGGCAAGATGCGCATAATGATGCTGAATTTTGATTAATTTCA
>CAZXRM010000215.1:0-2546 GCA_964642595.1 uncultured bacterium | reverse complement strand
TATTTATACTATAAAGAACGATGAACCATAAGAATTTATTATATTTTTTATTTTTGCTATTAATAAGTAGAAATTCATTTGGGGTTAATTCTGATTTTTTATTGGATAATAAGAAAATCAATCAAGCCAAAGCGCAATTGCAACAGACAATCGCCAGCCAGCCGGAAAAAGTATTTTCATTTAATGAAAATCTAACCCTTGGAAAATATAATTATTTTTCAAGAAGTTTTAATCAGGCATATAAATATCTAAATATCGCCCGGCATCTTGCTCAAGATAGCATTCAAACCGGCGATGTCTATTTTTGGCTTGGTCGGAATGCACTTAGTGATAACCAGGCACAAAAAGCGACCCAGTATTTTTCACAAGTGCTAAAATACAATAAAGACATCGGTTCCGATTTCTTGTTTTATTATGGCCGAGCATTATTTGCAGTAGAACATTACGATGATGCGCTGAACCTGTTTTTAAACTTTGAAAGTAAAATAAATAATCCATCTGAATATTCAGAATTACCATTGTTAATTGGTGCATCGGCATTAGGTAAGGGTGATTACGATTTAGCCGAAAGATATTTGAACAAGTCAATATTAGAAAAAGATAAGAAGTTTTATCCGATTCCTGAATATATGCTGGGGCTAACTTACTATTTAAACAATGAGACGGATAAAAGTCTTGAACAACTTATCGATGTCAAGTTCGATACCGTAAATTATTTGAAACAGCGTGCCCGGTTAGTCAGCGGAACAATCTATTTTAATGAAAAAGAAATTACCAAAGCCCTCAGTGAGTTTAATGCGATAATTGATGACACGAATAGTATCAATAATGACAGCAGAGAACAGGCATATTTGCGAGCTGGTATTTCATACTATAAACTGAAGAAAAATAAAAATGCTTTGGTGCTATTTGATTCACTGTTGCGTAAATATCCTGATTCTCAATTAAATGAATGGGCAATTTATTATACTGCAAAAATTCACAAGCAAGGTGGAAAATGGAAAACGGCAAAATCAGAGTACAAGCAAATAATTACCAATTATCCGAAAAGTGCATTAACCGAAAATAGTCGTTTTAATTTTGCACAGATATTATATGAAGAAGATAATTATATTGAAGCAATACCGGTTTTAGATGATTTTGTTAAAGATTATCCTGTAAGTCAGTTCCGAAAAGATGCATTTTTTATGTTGATTCAAAGTTATGAAAAGATAGAAAATTATGATAAAGTTCAATCGTATGGCGAGAAGTTCATCAAAGAGTATGCATTAACACCGGAAATAAAAAATGTGCATTATATATTAGGGGAGGTCGGACTTAAGAATAAAGATTATGTGTACGCACGCAGACACTTTAATAGCATTAAGAGTGGTATTGTTCATCCGTATGCATTAAAAGGTTTGGCAGATATTTATTTTGATATAGACAGTTTAGAACAGGCAGTAAATTACTACAATCAGGCGGAAAAAAACTGCACTGATACATTAATTGATGCGATACGATATAACCGCGAAAAGACTTATTTACGACAGGGACTATACCAAAACCAGATAGATATGTTCAGAGGTTTTCTTGATAAATATCCAGAATCGCGCAAAGCGGTATCGATTCAATATGACATCGGTGATTATTATTTTAAGCAAGGTAATTATGAACAAGCATTAATCGAATTCGACAAAGTTAAAAAATACGGTTTTTATTCGGAATTCGTAGGTTTGGCGGAGATGCGCAAGGCAGAAATTTATAAATTAAATAATCAAATAAATCAAGCAATTGAAACATATTTATCAGTTGTCAATAATTATAAAATTTCAACATTTCTGGTTGAAGCGATAAAATCTTTGGCGGATTTGTATTTTTCGGTCCAGAGTTATGACAGTGCAATTGTTTTTTATAATAAATTATTATCCGATTATCCGAAGAGCCCGGAAAGTGAACATGCAATGATAAAGTTAATTGAAAT
The DNA here is from genome assembly GCA_964642595.1 of uncultured bacterium. Classification (GTDB taxonomy): domain Bacteria; phylum Hydrothermota; class Tepidihabitantia; order Tepidihabitantales; family CAIPLT01; genus CAIPLT01. The sequence goes on along the minus strand of CAZXRM010000215.1, from coordinate 583 downwards.
TAATAAAATACTCGGTAAATTGAATGATGTCATAAGAATATCCGAGCAATTTATTATTCGTTATCCGCGTTCGACGAATCTCATAATTGCTTATCTTAATTTAGCCGACAGTTATAAAGAAATGGGTAAATATGAACAAGCGGAAAAGACTCTAAATGAGTCGTTCAATAAAATAGGTAAATTCGGCGATACTTATTTTAAATTGGGTGAGATTAATATCATTCAGAATAAAATGCTAAGTGCTAAAAATAATTTTATCGAAGCATATAATCAATACCTTAAAGAAAATAAAAAAGATTTAGCGGCGTTATCGTTGTTTGAAGCGGGCAAATGTTCTATGACTTTACAGCAATTTGAAGATGCACAAGAATTATTGAGACAATGTATTATCGAAACACAAGATGAGCGATTGAGAATTCAATGCGAAGAGCAGTTAAAGAAAATACCATAATTACTTTCCATAGAGTTCTAAATTTAATTATATAAACAACCTTGATTTCAGTAAAATTTACTTAAATTAATAAAATTCATTAACTTACATACTCTACCTGCAGGTAGAGTAAAAATTGAATGAATTTTTCTG
>CAZXRM010000214.1:0-2554 GCA_964642595.1 uncultured bacterium | reverse complement strand
ATATTAAAAATAAATATCAAAAATATTAAAACATTTTCGGAGTCAAAATCTTTGCGTTTTTTCATATGTATTTTTTGTTTTTGGTTTTTAATTTTTGGTTTGAGTTATGGTCAAGTTCGTCCGATTCGGGATATAAGAAAAAACAATGTTAACGGTCAGCCGTTATTATTAGACTCGATTGTGACATTTACCGGTATCGTTTCGATTGCCAATCAATTCGGTTCATCGGGCCCGGCGTATGTTTTTGATAATACGGGCGGCGTAGCGGTTTATAATTCTCTGGTATCGCAGATGGTCATCGGTGATAGTGTAACAATCACTGGTTTGGTTACTCAGTTCTACGGACTTACAGAAATCACCAATATTTCTTTAACCAAGCACGTCAGCGGAAGACCGGTGATTCCGGTTCCTTTTACCATACCGCAAATCAGCGTGGTTGACACAATTGACTATATTGAAAATGAAGGGACTTTAATAAGTCTTAACGATGTACGTTTTTCATTTGCAACCGGAACATTTGTCGGCAATACCAATTATACAATCCGTGATACCTGGGGCAATACGACACAAATCAGAATTGATAATGATGTTTCAAGTATTATCGGACAGCCGATTCCGACCGGATATTTTAATATGGTGGGAATCATTGCTCAGAATGACAATTCGATACCATATCTTAGCGGTTATCAATTAATGCCCGGCAGTTTGAGTGATATGGAATTGCCGATTATTGATACTTTGCCATTGATGACAATTGCGGAAGTGCAGAAGCCAGGTGCGGACGGATATTCTTCTTATTACGAAGGGCAGTATGTTAAAGTTAAAGGTCGAATTACAGGTCCGCCTCGCATTTTCACCAGTGGTTCATACAAGAGTCTTTATATTCAGGATGCAACAAACGGCGCTAACGTATATGCACCGACTTGTTTTACCGGTTATGCACCGTATCTTGATTTAATCGGTGCCGAATTTTACTGCAACGGTAAAGTAACCGAATACAACGGACTAACTGAAATTGCTAATGGGATGATGTGGATTTCGGATACGCATCTGGTTGATGTTGCAGCACAGGAATTGCCTTATAATACCGCAGTCAGTGAAGGGATGGAAAGTAAATTGATACAAGTTACCGGACCGGTTACAACCGAACCGTCGGGTGCGGGAGCGGGACAGAACTTTACGGTCAAAAATGGTATTCCAGGTGTTACCATCAGAGTTCTTGACGCAACCGGTATTCCGATTGACCAGTTTAAGAAAAATAAAAGATTTCGAATTACGGGCATTGTCGGACAATATACATCAACCGCGCCGTTCAATACCGGTTACCAGGTCATGCCGCGTTCTTCGGCAGATATTGTTGATTTGTCAGATTCGACTCCGGCAAGCGAAGCGATGCGATTTGATACAATCTATCCTAATCCGTTTTCGACAACCGATGACGACCCGCTGCTTCAATACGCGCACATTAAATTGAATTCGCCGAGCGATTATAAATTGTATCTTGAAGTTTTTGATATGAAAGGTAGGTCAATAAAGAAGTTAATGACCAACCAGCCCGGCGGATTTTATGATATTATCTGGGATGGTACAGACGAAAAATCAATGCCCTGTCCGATCGGAATTTATATTTTAAATCTTAAAGGCGTCACCGGACAAGGGAAAACAGTTCTGGTCACAAAGCCGATTGTAGTTGCAACTAAACTGTGAGTCAAATATTAAAAATTAAAAATCAAAGATTAAAAACAAAAATGCAAAGACAGAAAAATTTCCGTAATAATTTATCTTGCAAGTTTTTTATATGTGTTTTTGGTTTTTTATTTTTATTTTTTGATTTTAGCTATGCGATTTGGGGCTTAAGTCAGGATTTGTCAACCAAAGGTGCGGGTAATGTCGGCTATACCGGATTTCTAACTCTGCCTTTATATTTGACAAGCAGTGCGAGAGATAGCGCAATTATTAATGGTTCGGATGACAAGTTTTCGACTTATGGTGGTTATATCCAGTATGGAATTACTGATGATTTGGATGTCGGTTTGCACGGAAATAGTTCAATAAATTCATCAATTGGCGTAGATGTAAAATACAATCCTGCCCGATATCTGACGACAATTGTCGGTTTTGATTATATTATGAACGAGATGATGCTTGCGCCATTCGGAACAGTAATGACGGGTGCCGAGTTGAGCAAGAATTTTTCTATCTACGGTGGTCTTAAAGTTTTTCACTGGTCAAATATGATTATCGAGCGTTATCCACAGCATAAAGAAAATAAGATGGGGACAATACTTTATACTGGTCTGCATTTATTCAGGAAAGACGGGTGGAAAGACCAGCGTGTCGCATCATTTCTGCCTTTAGGTTTATATGTCGAGATTGGTTATCCAGTTAATGTTGATAATCAATGCATTACTTTGACTCTGGGATTGGACGGATTTTTGGGTTTGTCATTTCCAAGTTTGAGGTGGAACTGATTTAATATAACCACGGATTATACGGATTTCACAGATTAATAACAAATAATGTAAAGCTCTGATCTTATGGGAAGATTTGTAAT
>CAZXRM010000213.1:0-2563 GCA_964642595.1 uncultured bacterium | reverse complement strand
TTTAATGAATCCATAATTTATTATTAACTTGGTTTAAATATGCTGTGCTTTTTGAGCAGAACAGTATTATTATATTAAACTTGAAAATACTCAGTTTGTCAAGAAAATCTTATGGGTTGATGTTACTTGACACATTCCTATTGCCATATTATTATTGAGAGATGACCAGAAAAAACTTATTGTTTTTATTATTTTTACCATTATTAATATTTGGAAAGTCGTATTTTTATCTGCAAATAAAAACCAAGGTTAATTTCACCCCGGATGGCAATGCCCATATCCAGCAAGAGCGAACTTATCAGTTTGACGGCGATTTTTCCTGGGCATTTATTGACCTGAAAAAACAGGGTGCGGAAAATATTGTTCTTGATCAAATTATCGAGCAAACTGATACTGGTTGGGCAGTTTTAGAGCCGGAAATTAATGATAGTCCAAAATCCTTATATATTAAATGGAACTATACTGCACAGGACGAACAAAAAACATTTCTGCTCGACTATACTATAATCGGCGCAGTCAAGCGTTACGAGGATGTTGCGGAATTCTATTGGAAAGTAATCGAAGATAAACACGAAAAAATTGACGATAATACTATCGAAATTAATCTGCCCGCGCCATCGCCCGATTTATTTAAACTCTATATTCATTCGCAAGCCCGACCTGGTACATTATACTTCAATGACCGAAAAGACAATTCAGTTATCCGACAATCAAATATTCCAAACAATGGTTTCGTCGAAATAAGAATGTTAACTTCGCCTTCAATATTTAGCAATGTCGAAATAATTTCTGAAAACCAATACGAAAAAATATTGCAGCAGGAAAAGAATAACTTTTTAATCTCTTCCCTAAAGAAATTTATTTTTATACCACTGGGATTGCTTTTGGTTATTATTGTACCGATTGTTCTTTTTATAGTTTTTTACTTTCGGTATGGTCGTGAGCCGGATATCCCATATATCGGAATATATGAACACGAACCACCACGCAAGGCACCGCCAATTACGATTCCGGCAATTATGCATCAGAAACCGGAAAAAACAACGATTAACCAGTCAATTTTTCAGGCGATGTTTGCCGACCTGCTCGATTTGTGCACCAAGGGAATAGTCTCGATTCAGGAAGTAAAAGATAAAAAAAGCCATTACCAGTTCACTTTAGAAAAACCGGATAAAGTCAAAGAACTCGAACCGATAAATCAGGAAATCATTAAGTTCTTTTTTGAAGAGGTCGGCAACAGCCGAGTGATTATGACCGATAAAGATTTAAAAGAATATGCGATAAAACATTCAACTACGCTTCAGGCATTTTTACAAGACCTTTTCAACCAAGGACGTACATGGTGGGAAAAAACGCTCAGCATCAAATTGCTGGACCCGGATAGCCAGACCGCATATAATAAATACATATTATTTATTTTATGCTCAATATTGATTGGAGATATTTTACTGGGAATCGGATTGACCACACTGTTCAGAGTCCAAGAACCGCCGGCTTTCATTATATCAATTATCAGCGGTATTTTTGTGTTCATAATTTTTGTGTTTGTTGGACGCTCAATCTTGCGCTGGAGCGCACCGGCGTATCAGGAGCAGAAAAAATGGCAGAATTTCCGCAGATTTCTTTCTGATTTCTCGGCAATCCAACAAGCACCGATTACTCTGCTTCCAATCTGGGAACAATATTTTGTCTATGCGGTAGTCTTGGGCGTTGCACAAAAGTTCTTAAAGAACATCATTAATTTAGCCCAGGAACAACAAACCTCGCTAATATTACCGTTATGGTATATCTCATCATCCGGACCACAATCAATTAAAACCTTTGCCGAAAGTATGTCAAGTTTTGAAAGTTTTTCCAGTAATTTCACTGGTATGATGAACTCATTTTCCAGTTCGGTTGCAACCGGTGGTGGATTTTCTGGCGGCGGTGGCGGCGGCGGCGGCGGAGGTTCATCCGGCGCCGGATAAAAAACATTTGCCACGGACCTGTCCCGCACCATTGTAAATTGGTGCGGGGATGAACATGGATAAAAAATACAACCTTTTATTTATAATTGTCATAATTATTTTTTCCGCAATTATTTATGTTAATACCTTAAGAAATGGTTTTGTATATGACGATTCATGGGAAATCGTTAACAATAATTGGGTGAGACAATTTTCAAATCTTTTCTCCGAATGCCATCGTTATCGCCTAACCGAAACCCTCACTCTTTTCACTGATTATAAAATCTGGAAATTAAATCCGCTTGGATTTCATCTGACTAATCTTTTATTGCATATATCAGTGACGATTGGTGTTTTTTATTTTGCTTGTGCAATTCTCAAGGGAAAATGGGCATCTTTTTTTACTGCGATGCTTTATGCAACACATCCGATTCACACTGAAGCGGTCTCAATAATTTCGCATCGTCAAGAGCTTCTCGTAATGCTATTTATGTTGCTTGGTTTAATATTCTATATTAAAAAGAAAAATATTAAGAGTTATCTGCCCTTGATAATTAGTTGTATCTTTTTTACCTTGTCTTTGGGAGCAAAAGAGGTTGCTTTTGTCTTTCCTTCAT
>CAZXRM010000212.1:0-2563 GCA_964642595.1 uncultured bacterium | reverse complement strand
TTCATCAAGCAGAAACCATAAGGATATTTATACCGCTCGTCTGCCTTTCGTCTTTTGCCAATATATTCAGGAGTCGGATTCCAGCCGAAGGTTGCATCCATCAACCGCATAAATTGACAATGGTCTTTCAGTTCATCAAACAAGATAATTTTCGACATATTCTTCCTTTCGGCAAAGTATAATATTTTAATTCGTAAAGTCAATTGCTATAAATTGACAATGCTGATTAAACATTCAATCAAACACTGAAAAACACTGAATACACCGACGGATAAAAAAACACTAACTCGGTGATTTCGGTGATGTTCGGTCTTAAATAAATCGCATTAGTTCCTTTATGCTTTTTCCGAATGGCGTTATAGGTATCGGCTTGAATGCTCTGTTAGAATTTTTAAATATCTCATCATTATACTTTTTCACTCAACCCCTGACAGATAAGCCCCGAGAGTCCATTTTTGCAATCACACTACTAATCAATTTAGAAAGTAAATTACAAAACAATCTAACCGCCAAGCTACAAACCTTTGTAAATGATTTGCTGAATCTTTTTATTCTATATTCAAAATTCGACATTCCAGACTCATCGCTTCATATGGGGCACACTACCCCTTTAAAAGCAGTTTTTAGGGGTTAGGGTTTGGAGATTAGTGACTTAGCCGAAAAAATCGCACGAAAAATGTATTACTTTTAAATAATCTTTTTCGGTTTTATCGTGTTATTAATAATTTCCTGGTTTCCAAGCAGTTGTCGGATTTTAAGTGCAAAACATAAACACCGCTTAATAATGATTTGGTGTCTATTGTTATAAGATGCTTTGTTTGCGGGGGTCGCTGTGCCAAGTAAATTAATTTGCCAAAAACATTAAACAATTTTACTTCAACTGCTCTTGCTGATGGCAGTGAATAATTGACAAATACTTTTTCTCGGCTGGGATTGGGCATAATCTCAAGTGTGTGGTTTATGATATTGTTTGTAATCGGATATTCAATGCCGGATTGAATGTGCTCTTCAACTTCGATGACTTTGTAATTACCCGTAACCACAATTTCATCATTATCGGTTCGGTATTTATTAACATCGCCGACTGCTGCCCCGTATGATGAACCGGGAATTTCAAATATAATTTCATTATACCAGTTGTCACCACTGCCCCAGATTGCCCGCACATAATAACTGAATGAACCGCTTTTGATTATCTCATCACCCGGATTAGTCGAAAGAAAATCGCCGATTGCCAAACCCCAGCAATTTTCTGAAGTGTCGGGTGTGAAAATTGGTCTTGCCTGCCAAGAGCTACCTTCACCAAAAACCTCAATCACTGCGCCCCTTGTCATACTACCCGGACCAAGTCCATTACCAACCGCAATTTCATTGCCGTAATGACTAGCGTCAAAATCGCCAATCGCAACTGCGGTTAGCGAAGCATTGTCCGCTGCTCGCCACAAAGTCATCGTATCCCAGGAAGCACCATTAAAATAACAACGTAAAACTCGACCGGTGCCGGTCGGTGAACCGCCGGTCACGGCAATAACTTCATTGCCGGCAAGCGCGCTGTCACAATCATTGATGGCAACGCTCTGAATCGTTGAACCGTCGCTGTTGCAGATAATCGAGGTCTCCCAAGTTGTACCATTAAAATGCGCCCAATTGAGTTGGCAGTTTGAGGTTACGCCCGAAGCATAAATGATATCATCATTATAACCATCGTTATCAGCATCACCAACATCCATTCCCCAGGAAGCGCCGTTCATCGTTGTAATAACTTCAAAAGCCCAGGTACTGTCGTTCCAATAGGCGCGTTTCAAATGATATGGGGTTCCGCTCTGGGCGTAAATTAAATCATTTGTACTGTCGCGGTCAACATCGCCGACACCAACCTGCATTGAATTCGCCGACGGTGTTTCTAAAATATCGGTTCGCCATATCATCGGTGGACTCGCTGAAATATCGGTTAGAAGCAATACATTTCTTGGCGCTGCAGACTGTACCGTAAAGATTCGCATTGTATCGTCTTCGGGTCCTTTGATATGATTGGCGATTGCAACTCGGCGTAATGTCGTGCTGCCCGAATAAATTATCATCGTATCCCAAACCGTGCGTTGCGAGAAATTATTAACTAAAGTGTTTGTTTGGTTAGAAAAATTCGCATAAATCACTAACGGAATAACGAGTACATATAATATTTTTTTACTCATAACTCCTCCTCTGGTCAATTTGCCTTCGACCAGTTATCTTTCGTCTAATAATATAATAATATAACAAAAACAATTTTTGTCAATAATAATTTTTGTTATCCTCTTGATTTTTGTCTTGTTTAAGATTAACTTATTTCTAATAAATATGTTTGATTTTATTAAATATCGCAAGTTGTTTCTCGTAAACGAAAAATATATTTATCTTAACCACGCATCAACCGGTCCGTTACCTTTACCAGCAGTAAAAGCAATTTCCGACCTGGCACAGAAATATTCTGAGCAAGGAACAATCGAATGGCAGGAATATGAAGAGATGTCAAACTCAACTCGAAGTTTAGCCGCAAAATTAGTCGGCGCATCTTCGGACG
>CAZXRM010000211.1:0-2564 GCA_964642595.1 uncultured bacterium | reverse complement strand
AAATTTAACATTTCTATTTAGTAAAAACTTTAACATTTCTAAATAGTAACATCAGCAAAACAATTCTTCTTGACTTTTATCTTTTTTTAATGTAAATTAGAAATGTAATTTTGTGATATTTTATTGATAAATGGAAAATAATTTTAATAATCAGGAAAATGATTTAAATGCGGAAAAAACCAGTGATAATCAGGTCAATCCGGAAATTAATCAATCCGCATCTCCCCAATCCGAAATTCTGAAGACTTTAGAAGAAAAACCGCCCGAAAAGCAATTGCCAAGTCTTAAATCCATTATCGAAGCCCTGCTTTTTTCCGAGAATAATCCTTTGACTTTGAGCCGTCTGGTAGAAATCACCAACACCGAACCGCAGGATGTCGCAAGTGCGGTAGTTGAGTTGAATAAGGATTATGAACAGACTCAGCGAAGTTTTAGAATCGAGCAGGTTGCCAACGGTTATCAACTTTACACTTTACCCGAATATTCACAATGGGTCAGGATTTTGTACAAAAGCGCCTATCACCGTTTATCTCGTCCTGCCCTTGAAACTTTGGCAATAATTATTTACAATCAGCCGGTCACCCGACCGGAAATCGAAAAAATTCGTGGGGTGGATTGCGCTGGTCCTTTGCTCACGCTTTTGGAAAGAAAACTAATCCGCATTGAAGGCAGAGCAAAAAAACCCGGCGGTCCTTTTCTTTACGGAACCGGCAAAGAATTTTTGCGGTATTTTGGTCTGCAATCTTTGAAAGATTTGCCAAGCAAAGAAGAACTGCAATCATTTTTACAACAGCAGAGTTTGAATAAGTGATACCAACCGAACCGCAAGCAATAATTGTCTGGGGCATTTTAACTAATGACCTGCAATTGGTTTTTGCCGTCGAAAAAGAAATAGAAAAAGACTACGGGAAAATAATCCAGAAAAGCGATATTGTCCCTTTTGATTATACTGATTACTACGAACCAGAGCTGGGCAAAAATATCCAAAGACAATGGTTGGTTACAAACAAATTAGTCAATCTGTCTTTGCTTGCCGACATAAAAAATTACGCCAGACGCATCGAAGCAAAATATGCAACTCAAGACAATAACCGCAGAATCAACATTGACCCCGGTTTGCTTACCCTTTCTAATTTCGTGCTTGCCACGACTAAAAATTACGGACATCGTATTTATCTGCGCGATGGCATATTTGCTGAAACGACATTGATTTTCCGTAATAAAACTTTTCAGGCGTTGGATTGGACCTATCCCGATTACAAAAATGCGATAAGTTTTTTCAATAAAGTGCGTAGCGAATTTAACAGGTTGTTGAATGAAAAAAAATAACTATTGCATTATAATAGAATTTTGTTATATTTAATTTAATATGCGCAGCCGATTTATCAAAGAAGAAATTGGTTTTACGGGCGAGCAAGTTCACTCGTTGTTTGCTTATGACCGCTATGGCATTGCCGGCGATTCGATAATCTCATTTATCGGACCTTGTGACATTAGCGTTAAAGAGCTGGTTGACTTGGAAGACGCCAAAGCCGGTAAAAGAATCCATGTGCCGATGATGCTCCATTTTATCGCTGAACATTTTGAAGTTGATTTGGAAAAAGCGATACTCAGACAATACCTGCTCGTTAATTTTATCAAGGATTTATTAAACGAAAAACTGGGCAAACTTGTCGTTAAACGCATTGAAGGCGATTTGTTCATAAACGATTCGAAAATCGGAATTTCGACGGCGACGACTTCGCCGGTTTCGTCTTTAATTCATGCGGGCATTTACATTATCAAATCCGATGAAGTCAACTCCAAAAGTAAAGGACTGACTGATTTCAATCTTGACCCGATTGCAATTGCCCCTGAGATAATGGAACGTTATACCAAAGAAATTGATAAGATGAATCTTGCCCGGTGTAAAACCCGCTGGGTTGAGTAACCTTGATAAAACCAATTTCTGAATTTATCATGTATGGATAAACCCCAGATATTGATTATTGGTGCCGGTCCGGCTGGTTATGTTTGCGCCATCCGTTTCGGGCAACTTGGCAAGCAAGTAAAAATTATTGAAAACGATTTAGTCGGCGGGGTTTGTTTGAATCGCGGTTGTATCCCAACCAAGACATTACTGCACGATACCAGAATAATTTCCGATGTGTCAAATGCGACAAAGAACGGCATAAGATTTGACCAAATGGAGATTGACTTGAACAAATTCAACCAGCATATTAAAAGCATTCCAATGCGGTTGCGTAAAGGCATTGAATTCTTGTTTAAGCACAATAATGTCGAGTTAATTGCGGGGACAGCAAAATTTATTGACAATAAAACGATTTCAATTATTGATAATAATGGCAATGAACAGAAAACTCAATCGGATTGCACGATAATCGCGACTGGCTCAAAACATTTAGCATTACCTATGATAGAAATTGACCATAAAGATATAATCACCTCTGATGAAGCGTTACAAATAACTGACATCCCTGAAGAGTTTGTAATCATTGGCGCCGGCGTGGTCGGCTTGGAATTTGCCACGATTTATAACCGACTTGGCAGTCGCACAACAATCA
>CAZXRM010000210.1:0-2593 GCA_964642595.1 uncultured bacterium | reverse complement strand
CTGTTTTTATATTAATTCAACACTGAAATCACTGAATTCACCGAAAAAATTTTCAGTGTCTTTCGGTGTTATTCGGTGTTTAATTTATAAAATAAATTACCAAAACCGCCAGGTTCTTTTTCCTTTTGGCTCTTCTTGCTGTTCTTCGCGTAATTCTCTCCGTTCCTGCCATCTTTCCCGTGCTTTATTAATCATCTCGTGCATCTCTTTGTCGAACTGGGATTGAAACAGCATATATTTTGCCTGTTGTTCCGGTGTCAGAACTGATGACAATTCCTTTTTGATTTTACCGATTTTCTCCTGGAATTTTGCTTCGTTCTCATCAAAATCCTTAATCATATTTTTGATGTCCGGCTCGTATTTCTTGGCATCCTTCAGATAATCGTCAAGTTTTGACAGCGCTTTCATACGGTTCTGCTCAAATTCATCCCTCAAATCCCGCATCTCTTTTAATTTTGGAAAGAAACGCGTGCTCTGGTTTTCGTTAAGATTTAACGCTTCGGTCAGTTTCCAGATTTTGATTGTCTCCATCATCTCTTTTGGTTCTTTATTTAAGAATCGCGGACCTTGCGGATTGTTCATCATCTGGTCTTTTTGGCAGTCGTCGCATTTAACCAATCCGGTCGGTGATGCCAATAGCAATCCGGATATTATAAGAAGTGATGCTAATATTTTAATCATTTTTTCCTCCATTTATTATTGAGTATAATCATATTTATCTAACATTTCCTGCACCAGCATCTCTTTTTCATCATCCGTGAGCATTGATATCAATGCATCGGTATCAGCATCGGATGTAATTGCAACATCGAGCGTACTCAGATTATCAATTATTGTATCGTTAATAATCTGCTCGGTGACTAAATCTTGTGTTTCAGAATCAAGATTATCGTAAATAAAAGTAGTGCTGGTATTTTCACTTTCTAACGCACTTAAATATCTCGGTTTGTTTTGCGTTGTATTTTCCGAGTTTTGGTATAACGTAACACCGATAACAATTATTAAAACTGCGGCAAAACTGGCAAAGATTGGAATTAATCTCGGTAAGATACCTGGTTTTGGTAAATCCGAGTATCGGGTTCTGACTTTTCTGCGCACCTGCACCAAAAAATCATCAGACGGATAGGGATATTTTACTGCTGGTTTGAACTGCTCTATTAAATTATTTAATGATTTCAGTTCTGCTAACTCTTTCTGGCACTCGGCGCATTCCTTGAGATGTTGCGTGATATGCTGATTATCTTTTGCCGATAATTCGTTATTTAAAAAGCCGCTTAGTTTTTCCTGTATCTTTTCACAGTTCATTTTATATCCAATCTTTTAATATTTCTTTCAATTTCTTTACTGCGTGATGATAATTGGACTTCACGCCGGATACCGATAAATTAAGTGCGCTCGCAATTTCTTCATTTTTCATATCATCATACTGGCGCATTACAAAAGCCATTTTCTGCTGGACCGGCAGCAGTTCAATCGCATTCGAGATTGCTTTTGACAGTTCATTCTGCTTAATTTGAGTTTCGGGCTGGCTCATATCGGTTTTTGGATTTACTGCCTGCAATGTAATCGTTTCTTCCGGTAAAGTATCTAATGATATCATCTTTCGGTCCTTCTGCTTTTTCTTGGAAAATGTGATGCTGAGATTAAAGCATATCCGGAAAAGCCAGGTATAGAAAGAAGATTTTCCTTTGAATTTTGGAATTGCCTTGTAAGCGCGGATAAAAGTCTCTTGAGCCAGTTCCCAGGCGTCTTCTTGATTGCGCACAATCCGAAAAGCAACCTGATATACTTTTTCCTGATACCGCAAAACCAGTATATCAAATCCCTTTTCATTGCCATTTTTGAATTCTTCCAGTAATTCATTATCTTTGTATAATTCGAGCGGTTTTTTTTTATCAAGCTCGAAGTTTGGTCCAGCGTCAGAACTGGTATTCTGTTTGTCCAATCGTTCTCCACATAATATTAGACTAAATTATCTTAAAAAAGTTTAATCGAATATGCTAATATGTCAATAATAAAAAATTAATAAATTTCAAAGATATCGTTTTTCAGAGTAGCTCACCTCATATAATACATCATTCCATTCCAAATGTCTTTTCAGATATCATTATTAACCTTAATCTAAAACCCAGCCAACATTCATTGCTAAATGACCTATTACTGACAATTCAACACCTATTTCAACTTACACATTTATACGCCTTTATAAATGAGAAATTACAAGTCTTTGTAAATGATTTACTAAACCTCTTTGTCCTCGATACTCGTTACTCGCTACTAAATACTTTGTTTCACCCAGGGCACACTACCCTACCTTCAATAGAAGTAAGATGTAAGAGATTAGAAGCAAGAGACTTACGAGAAAAATCCGCTCAATTTATACTCTACCTGCAAGTAGAGTATGTAAGATTATGAATATTAAGGAAATAAGTGAAAATCGCAATCTTTAATTAGGGACACTTCCCATATTTTTCTTGACAAATGTTCATGTTTGGATATAATTTGTTTATGTCGCGTATTGCAAGGGTTATCGCTGTCGGTTTGCCGCATCATATAACTCAAAGAGGTAATAATCGTGCTGATGTTTTCTTTG
>CAZXRM010000209.1:0-2594 GCA_964642595.1 uncultured bacterium | reverse complement strand
CCTTTGACTATAATCCTAAAAAAATCTAAAACGATTCCTGATATTGTAACTGCTGATCGAAACGACATTGGCATCAGAATTCCTGATTGTAAAATTGTTTTGTCTTTATTGAAAATATTGAAACGACCGATTGTCATCCCAAGCGCCAATATTCACAATCATCCATCACCGACCAATGCACAACGGGTGCTAAAAGATTTAGATGGTAAGGTTGATTTAATTCTCGATGGCGGGAAAACTAAACATGGCAAAGAATCAACTATTGTCTCGTGTATAAACGATAAAGTGAAAATATTGCGATATAGTGTAATTACCGAAAAAGAAATCTCTTTATCACTTAACAAATAATAAATTTTTAGTTTTTAAAATGTTTATTTTTCGTCTCTGAAAAATAAATGCTTTTTATCAATCGGCTCTTGCCCAATAAATGATTTTGATACTGATGAACCAACTAAGCATTTACCTTCATAGGGTATGCGATTTTGGGCAGTGACCGTAATCCAGATGCTGTCTTGTATCATCGGTTCAATATTAAAAGACAAGTGCCCATATTGGTCAGTATGACTAACATAATAAAAATTCGGATTGTTCGGCATCATCAGGCAAACCAGGGCATTTTTTATTAATGCTCCGTCTTGCGATGTAACACTGACGGAAAAATTCTGCTGACCAAGCGGTATTATCGAATCATAAGTTACATTCATCGGCTGTGGTACAGTTGTCCACAAATTCATTTCCGGGTCGCCCATTAAATTCCATTCTGAATAAAGTGTCATCCCAAACGAATCTGGGGTGTAAGTCCAAAGACTATCCAATCCGACTTTTAGCGCTTTGCCGATATTAAAAACTTTATCCTCAAATACCGCCCGGAAAAAATTCCTTGCCACAAAATTCCGGTAAGGCGCATAAAGTCCGGATGTGGTTGTACCGATAAACGCAACCGCGCCTTTCTGTTTTTTTAGACTGCCGGTTTTTAACCATTGTTGTCCGATATAATTATTTCGCATAACGGTCTGGCAACACCAGGAAAAAATAACCGGCAGTCGGTTGTAATTTTTTGTTGTTGGCGACATATTGAATGGTGAAGCCCAACGAGGACCGCCGCTGTGACCAGTATACAAAATATAACTTCTTCCCTGATTTATTGAATCCCTTAAATTCCACCGGTCGTCGGTCGGCACGACTAAAGTATCAACCGAAGTAAAATCACTGTTATTAAGAATCATTGACCTGACAAATTCAACACCGGCATTGTGATAAGGCCCTGGGTCTTGTCTTACGGTCGTCGCTTTTCGGTACCATAAAGTATCAACCAAATAAGGTCTGCGTTCGTACAAGAAAATCTTATTAATCATTATTTTAAGCTGTGAGCGTGTGCGGCAGGGCAAACGACCGATTGCGATTTCTAGTTGCGCGTCTCCTTCGACATCGGCATAAGGATTGTCGGTTGGTCCGCAAAACGAATGTTGATATGGTTTGATTTGATTGATATCGCCAACTAATAAAATATATTCGGGTTTGGATATCCAATCTCGATATGCATTGGTAATATAAGATTTAATTGCTTCTGGTCCAGTGCCGATTTCTGATATTTTTACAACCTTGGTTGAAATCCCTTTTTTCTGTTTCCACTGTGCCAATGGTTGAACCGCATCAAAGAAATTATCGCGGACGATTATCAGATATTTTGCTCCATCACCAAAGACATTTGAAATTGCAATAAGCAGCAATAAACCCAAAGCAATCTTTTTCATATTACACCTTACTTAATATTTTAATCCTATTAAACTATTCGTCAAGACCAAGTTCTTGATTTAAATTAAAATTGTCTTATAATTAAGTTGTGGTAAATCAAGAAATCATTATTCCAATCGCCGAGCGGTTGCGGCCAAAAGATTTATCTGAGATTGTCGGGCAAGAGCATCTTTTAGGCAAAGATAAACCTTTGCGCAAGATGATTGAAAAAGGCGAATTACACTCAATGATTTTCTGGGGTCCGCCTGGTTCAGGCAAAACAACCTTAGCGAGAATTATTGCCCATTATACCAAAGCTCAGTTTGTTTCTTTCAGCGCCGTAACATCTGGTGTTGCCGATATCCGAAGAATTACCAAAGAAGCAGAGTATAATCAAAAAATGGTCAATAAATCAACCGTGCTATTTGTTGATGAAATCCACCGTTTCAATAAAGCGCAGCAGGATGCTTTTTTGCCCCATGTCGAGTCTGGCAAAATAATTCTGATTGGCGCAACAACCGAAAACCCGTCATTTGAAGTAATTAGTCCTTTACTATCAAGATGCCGTGTTTATATTTTACATCAACTTACTCCCGATAACATAAAAACAATCTTAAAACGAGCGACGATGCATCCCGATGGATTAAAAGAATTCAAACCCATAGTGTCCGAAAAAATTCTTGATTATATTGTAAATATCTCTCAGGGCGATGCTCGTGCTGCATTAACTACTCTTGATTTAGCAGTACAGGTTACTGAACCAGACAAAGACGATAAAAGAAAAATTACTGAAGCGACTATCGAGCATATCGCATCCCGAAAAATTCTCTTGTATGATAAAGGCGGTGAAGAGCATTATA
>CAZXRM010000208.1:0-2602 GCA_964642595.1 uncultured bacterium | reverse complement strand
CTAAACTTAATGTATTTACGACATCAGTTTTTTCAAGCCATGCCCGTCGAGCAACACCAATACCAAATCTCATCCAGTTTAAATCTTCTTTGCTATGGCTGTCAGTACTGATTACGATTTTTATACCCATTTCTTTGGCTTTTTTTGACCAGATATCATTCAAATCAAGACGGTTAGGATAGGCATTTATTTCCATAATTTTCTGATACTTGCGGGCATGTTCCAGCACTTTTTCCAAATCAATATCATAACCTTCACGTCTTGAGATTAATCGTCCGGTCGGGTGAGCAATAATGTCAACATTGGGATTTTCAATTGCATCACATATCCTTTCTGTTACATTATGTTTGAAGCCCTGATGGATTGATGCGACAACAATATCGGCTTGAGCAAGAATTTTATCTACAAAATCAAGCTTGCCATTGCTTAAAATATCAACTTCGGTTGATTTGAATATTTTTATGCCTTTTAACTTTTTCTGAATTTTTTCTATTTCGTCCCATTCTTTTTTCAAGCGGTCTTCAGTAAGACCATTCGCATAACTAGCAGTTTTTGAATGGTCAGTAATGGCAATATACTGGTATCCGAGTTTAATTGCCGCTCTTGCCATTTCTTCGATTGTATTGTTCGCATCCGAATAGGTCGTATGCATCTGTAAATCACCTTTAATATCATCATAGCCGATTATCTTCGGTAATTTATTGGCTAAAGCAGATTCAATTTCACCGCGGTCTTCTCTTAATTCTGGTTCAAACCAGGGCAGACCGATTGCTGTATAGACATCTTGTTCAGTTTTACCAGCAATATATTTATTATTTTTGAAAACACCGTATTCAGAAAGTTTCAGTCCTTTCTCTTTTGCCAGACTGCGGATTTTCACATTATGCTCTTTAGAACCGGTAAAATACTGCAAAGCCGCACCATAAGATTTTGCGTCGACGACTCTGACATCAACCTGACGCGAATGTTCACCCGAGCCAAGAATGATTGACGCTTTAGTTTCACCCGATGCCAGAACTTGAATAACTCCAGGTATTTTTATAAAATAGGCAATTATTTTTTGGCTTTTTTTGCCGGAAATCAGAATATCAATGTCACCGATTGTCTCTTTCATCCGACGCAGAGAACCAGATGCATCTATCTGGTTTATTAATTTCGACTTCTTCATATAATTAATTACATACTGGGAGATTTCATATGCAACATCAATCGGAATTCGAGCTCGTGCTTGCTCATATAATTGAATACCCTTTTTTATATTATCGACTTTTTTCTCACCCATCCTGAATTGTTCAGCAAGTTTTCCGTTATCAATAACCTTCTTTAGGTCTTTAATATTTCTCACGCCAAGTTTTTCATAGGCAAGTCTTAATGTCTTGGGTCCGAGATTCTGGATGTTTAATAAATCAAGCAAATCTTTAGATATTCCTTGCATTGCTTCGGTTAACTTTTTCATTCTGCCGGTTCTTAGATATTCATTAATCTTTTTGGCAATGCCTTCGCCAACACCAGGAATATCCTGCAGTTTGTTATTATTATTCAAATCTTCAATATCTTCAGTTAATTCTTCAATGATTCTTGCTGCTTTGCGGTAAGCAAGCACACGGAAAAACTGCTCGCCCTTGAATTCAAGGGCATCGGCGATACGGTCGAAAATAGAAGCGACTTCTTTATTTTTCATTGTTAATTAATTAACCACAGGTGAACACTGATAAACACAGAAGATCATTTTTTAACCGTGTCATACTGTGTTAATCTGTGATTAAAATATTCTTACTTCACAATTACCTGTATGAACTTCTCCGATTAGTTTTGATTGGGGAATTTTAGAAATAATTTTATCAGTATCTTTTGTACGTGCGAATAAAACCATTCCGATTCCCATATTAAACACTTTATACATTTCTTCATCTTTGACTTTACCGTATTTTTGCATCAGTTTAAAAATTGTCGGCACCTGCCATTTATCTTTATAAATATTGCACGAAAGATTTTTGGGTAAAAGACGCGCGATATTTTCATAAAATCCGCCGCCCGTAATATGCGCAATGCCCGAAATATAGGGGAGAAGCGGATAAACTTGTTTCAGATATGAGCAGTGAGTTTTTAAAAGTTCTTGTCCTAATGTCTGTTTTAAACCAGGCAATCGTGAAGATACTTTAAAAATATTGTCTTTGAAAAATATTTTTCTTGCCAATGAATAACCATTAGTATGTAAACCAGTTGATGGAATGCCGATTAATTTATCACCTGGTTTGATATTTCTGCCATTAATAATTTTATCTTTATCAACAATGCCGACAATAAATCCAGCCAAATCAAATTCATTCGGTTTATACATATCTGGCATCATTGCGGTTTCACCACCAATCAAAGCGCAATCGTTCTTTTTACAACCATTGGCAAGACCAGAAATTACCTGTTCAATCACATTTGGTTTAAGTTTTGTGTAGGCAATATAATCAAGAAAAAATAACGGTTTAGCGCCTAAGGTCAGAATATCATTCACGCAGTGATTGACAATATCTTCGCCAACCGTGTCGTGCTTGTTCATCATTGATGCAACATTTAATTTTGTGCCAACCCCATCGCAACTTGCGAC
>CAZXRM010000207.1:0-2618 GCA_964642595.1 uncultured bacterium | reverse complement strand
CCCAGCGGTTTTTGATTGGTGCATTATAAATAATTATAATATATTTATATTAATATAATTAATATATTTTATTATTATATGTGTGGATAATTCGGAAAAACCGATAATTGACCGCTGTTTATAGTTAATTAATTCACACGTCAATTTAGACAATGTGGATAACCCACCAAAAAAACACCCATTTTTACAAAGGAATAAAGTTATAAACATTTGATAATCATTTATCTACATTTAAACGACAATTTATCCACCGTTTATCAACATTGTAATCTTTTGGACATCTTGGCTGAGTGTGGGGTCTTGTTTTTTTAGCGTGGTAATTTTGTCTATGGCATGTATTACGGTTGAATGGTCTTTGCCACCAAAATAGGCGCCGATTTCTTTTAACGACATTCCGCCGAATGTTCTGAGTAGATACATTGCAACCTGGCGCGCCTGGACTAAATTCGCAGTACGGTCTTTTGCCTGTAGTTGTTCTAATGTTACACTGTAATAGCCGGCTACAGTCTCAATTATCTTGGTTGGTTTGGGCGGTTGTTTGTTTATCTGTAAATCGGACAGAACCTGCTTGCAGATATCAACGGTTAAGGGAGAATTGGTTAATGATGCATAGCCACTTACCCGAATTAATGCACCTTCCAATTCCCGAATATTAGTCCTGATATTTTCTGCAATGAAATAGATTATTTCCGGTAAAACCGAAATTCCGTCCATTTTTGCTTTGTTATTCAATATTGCTATGCGGGTTTCGATGTCCGGGGGTTTTAAATCACATACTAATCCTGATAGTAACCGTGATACAAGCCGCTCTTCAAGCGTTGGTATTTCTTTCGGTGGTCGGTCAGATGTAAATATAATCTGTTTTCCCATATTCTGTAAATGGTTGAATAGATGAAAAACATCTTCCTGTAACCGCTCCTTGCCTTTAAGATAATGAATATCGTCAAGCAATAATAAATCGAGATTGCGGTATTTGTTGTTAAATAGCATTGAATTTCGGTCCTGGATTGATTGGATTAAGTCAAGAAATAATTGCTCGGCGGGCGTGTAATAGATTTTTAAGTTTGGCTGAGTTTGTTTGATATGGTTGCCGATTGCATGTAGCAGGTGGGTTTTGCCAAGCCCCACCCCGCCGTATATAAAAAGCGGGTTATAGACTTTGGCTGGTGCACCCGCGACCGCCTTGGCAGCAGCAAATGCAAAACGATTAGATTCGCCGATTATAAAATTGTCGAATGAATACCGCGGAACCAACCTTGAACCATCAAGAATATTATGTCCATTGGTTATCGGTAATGCCGGTTGTTCTTCGGTCGTAGTTTCAATATCAACCGAATCAATTTTATTATCAATAACTTTGAAGTCTATTTTCAATCCGTCAAAATTCGGCTTTGCCAAAACTCTCATCAGCGGATTTGAATAATACTCGGTAATCCATTCGATAAAGAAATTATTGGGCGCACCTAAAATCAGCGTACTGTCAGCAAAAGAGACCGGGACAAGCGGTTCAAACCAGGTTGCAATCGCATCTTTATTTAAAACCTCAAATAGACCGGAAAAAATATCCGACCAAAGCTTGTCTTTAGTTTGTTCCATTAAAACACCAAAATATTATTCATTATCATAGTTATCAACAGGTTTTTCAACAAATCAATTTTTTGTAAATCGCTGAAAAATAAAAACATACAAAAAGCAATTTACAATTTCCACAATTATATATTATACGCGTAACCATTTAAGTTTATTAACAAAAATGGTGTTTGCGAATGCTCGAGATAAGCATAATACAAAACTGATAAATTGTCAAGATAAATTTATTGAAAACAATAATTATTTTTTAGTTTTGAAAATTCCGGCAAGAACTGCCTGGCCCAAAGAAATTCCCCCATCGTTAATTGGCGCCTGACGGTTGAAAAATACCTTCAGCCCATTTTTTGCGAGCCCTGAATAAATCCCGTGCAAGATAATTTTATTTTGAAAAACACCGCCAGACAAAACAACGGATTTTATTTTTCTGCGCCGACTGATATCAATGACAATATTTTTGGTAATGTCAATTATTCGCTGATGAAAAATCCGGGCAATTTCAGAAACCGAAACGTCCTGTTTTTTTAATTCTATTACTTCTTCTAAAATTATTTTCGGGTCTAATTGAGATGTTAAAGATAATCGTTTAAACTTTGTCAGCGAGCCCTTCATTGCTGCGTTCTGCAGGGCAATGGGCGCTTCTCCTTCAAAAGTCTGTTTGTGGCATATTCCCAAAATCGAAGCGACTGCATCAAATAACCGGCCCATACTTGTTGTTTGAATTTTGAATTTTGAATTTTGAATTTCAAATTTTTTAATTGTTTTTATACCGAGCCAACTAAGATAAGATTGAGCCAAGTGTTTCGGATTTGTTATTTCAACATCTCCTCCAACCAAGGGTAATTCATTTAGGTGTGCAATACGCTCAAATCCAGAATAATCAAGCACCAGTATTTCGCTGCCCCAGACCTTCCCGTCAGTTCCAAAACCGGTTCCGTCAAATCCGACTCCGATAACCGGAGTTTTCAATCCGTGTTCTGCCATAACACCGGCAAGATGCGCATAATGATGCTGAATTTTGATTAATTTCA
>CAZXRM010000206.1:0-2620 GCA_964642595.1 uncultured bacterium | reverse complement strand
AACCAACAACTAATAACTAAAAATTGCTTTGGATGGGTAGTGTACCATATATGAAGCAATGAATTTAGTAGCGAGTAGCGAAAAGCAAGGGAAAAGACTTTTAATAAGTTATTTTCAATGACTTGTAAATTATCATCTAAAATGCGATATAAATGTGTAGCTGGATTTAGGGGTAATAATAATAGAAAAATGGCTTTTAGCAATGGGTGTTGGATGTGATGATGGATGAAATTTAGGTCGTCGTTAAAAACGAGATGCGGAAAGAGGTAAGGGAAAGCATTCGGAAATATAACCACGAATGCCACTAATTAACGAATTTCACGAAAAAGTAAAATCTTTTATTTATGTTATTAGTATATTCGCGTAATTCGTTGTAAAGAAAATCTATAAAGAAATCACGGCTAAAGCCGTGCCCTACATTTTTATGATTTTATTGCTGCGATATTTTTATATCTTTAATACCTTTGTTAATTTAACTGCGATTTCTTCGGGCTCATAAATTACCGTGATTTTGGCTTTTTCGAATGCTTCGATTTTTTCTTTAGCAGTGCCTTTACCACCAGCAATAATTGCACCGGCATGTCCCATTCTTTTATCCGCCGGTGCAGTCTGTCCGGCAATAAATCCAAATACTGGTTTTGTAACATTCTTGATTATATAGTCTGCGGCTTTTTCTTCATCGGTCCCGCCGATTTCACCAATCATTACGATTGCTTCGGTCTGCTTGTCTTCCTGAAATAATTTCAAACAGTCAATGAAATTTGTTCCGATAATCGGGTCGCCGCCAATGCCGATAACAGTTGATTCGCCAAATCCGGCTTTTGATATATGGCTCGCAATTTCATAGGTCAAAGTACCAGAGCGGGAAACAACTCCGACTTTACCTTTTTTGAATGCGAGTGCTGGCAGAATGCCGACTTTGCATAATCCCGGTGAGATAATACCGGCTGAATTTGGTCCGACTAATCTTGTCTTTTTGCCTTTAAGGACATTGACGATTTTAACCATATCCATTGTTGGAATGCCTTCGGCAATACAGACGATTAAATCGAGTTCGGCATCAATGGCTTCATAGATTGCTTCAGGTGCAAACTGGGCAGGAACAAAAATGATTGACGTGTTGGCATTGGTCTTTTCTTTTGCCTGCTTTACTGTATTAAATACCGGCAGTCCTAAAACTTCAGTGCCGCCTTTACCGGGCGTTACACCACCGACTATTTTTGTTCCATAATCTAACATCTGCTGAGTATGAAATGAACCATCTCTGCCTGTGATTCCCTGTACAATTAATTTTGTGTTCTCATTAATTAAAATAGCCATTTTATCTTATCCTTTCAGAAATGCAATTACTTTTTTTACGCTGTCGGTCATTGTTTCGGAAAATGTGATTTTTGAGTTGACAAGAAGTTCTCGTGCTTTATCTTGATTGGTGCCGACTAATCGTGCAACGATTGGTAAATTTATCTTCTCTTCACGCATTGCCCATAAAAGCCCTTGGGCGACATCATCGCACCGGGTAATACCGCCAAAAATATTTACCAGAACTGCTTTGACATTTTTATCCGCGGTCAGAATTTTCATTGCTTCGCGCATCTTTTCGGGTGACGATGAACCGCCAATATCCAAAAAATTAGCCGGGTTTCCACCATACCGTTTAATTAAATCCATTGTTGCCATCGCGAGTCCGGCGCCATTGACAACACAACCGACATTTCCGTCTAATTTGACATAAGACAGGTCAGCTTTTTTTGCCTGGGCTTCGGACGGCTCTTCGCTATCCAGGTCGCGCAGAACTGCCATATCCGGATGGCGATACAAAGCATTATCATCAAATACAATCTTGGCATCTACTGCAATCAGTTTTTTCTCGTTGTTGACCGCATATAAAACTAAAGGATTAATTTCAACTAAAGAGCAATCCAAATCAAAGAAGATACGGGATAGATTGGTCGTAAAACTAATAAAACTATTCACGAGATTTGCATTGTTGAATAATTGATAACCGATATTGCGGGCTTGATATGATTTAAGACCAAGTAAAGGAGAGATAGTTGTGGTAAGGATTTTATCGGGTGATTTCTGGGCAACTTCTTCGATGTCCATTCCACCGGATGCGGACGCAATCAAAACCGGACTCTGCTTTTCACGGTCAATCGTGATACCAACATAATATTCGGATTCAATTTTGATTGTTTCGGCAAGTAGGACTTTTTTGACCGTAAGACCTTTGATGTTCATTCCGAGTATTGCTTTGGTATGTGTTTCTAATTCCTGCGGGGTCTTAGCGATTTTAACGCCACCGGCTTTACCACGACCGCCGACCAATACTTGTGCTTTTACAACGATTGGATATTGTAATTCCTGTGCAACGTTCTTTGCTTCGTCTAATGAGAAAGCGACTTTTTCTTTGGAAGTAGGTATGTTATATTTTCTAAAGATTTCTTTTGCCTGGTATTCGTGTATTTTCATAATTTTATTTAAACTACGAGATTTTTACCACGAATATCACGAATAAATCAAATTTCACGAACAAAGAATTGGTTTTTATTCGTGGTATTGGTATAATTTGTGCCATTTGTGGTTATGTATTTCTGTAGTTTCTCCATTTTCTATTATAACC
>CAZXRM010000205.1:0-2631 GCA_964642595.1 uncultured bacterium | reverse complement strand
AATCAAAGATAATCTTGCTAAATTTAATACGAATGCGGTTGTAGTTGAAGCACACTCATTACTCACAGTCTCTGACCCGGATGCAATCAAAGGTAAACGAGTTTTGGTGATTGAAGATGGTCCGACTTTAACTCACGGCGGAATGAAGTATGGCGCAGGAACAGTCGCTGCTCAAAGATATGGTGCAGGCGAACTGGTCGAACCATTACCATTTGCGACCGGCTCGATTCTTGCCTCGTATGAGAAATATCCGCATCTTAAGAAATGTTTGCCGGCACTCGGTTACAGTGAAGTGCAGATTCGGGAACTAGAAGAGACGATTAAAAATACTCCGGCTGATTTAGTAGTTTCCGCAACACCGATAAATCTTTCTCATGTTTTACACGTTGATAAACCAATGGTCAATGTCGAATACCGTTTGAAAGAAATATCAAAACCAGACTTAAAAGATATTGTTACTAATTTCTTTAGCAATAACAAATAATTAATTTTCTTGTAACGGCTACATTTACTGACGGCTCAGCAAAAAAGTCAGTCAGATTGTTCATGTCAATTTTCTATTAATATAGACAGGTAAAAAGCGGAAAATGATAATTTTCACTTATGCTTAATTTGAAATCAAGAGTAAGCTAAAATGCGTTTTCTTAAAAGACAGGCGCCTTTAGAACCGGTAGGGAAGCACGTTGCCGAGCATACTGTTATATTTCTCAGTGTTTTGAAATGGGTAGTCTTGGCAACTGGTATTGGAATTGTTGTCGGTGTTTCTACGGCATTGTTTTTAAAAACACTTGAATTCAGTATCGGGTTCAGCGGGCGATTCAACTATTACTTTTTGTTATTGCCAATCGGTTTTATTTTAAGCAGTTTATTCGTTAGATATTTAGCGCCGGATGCCGAGGGTCATGGTACGGAGAAAGTGATCGAGGCAATCCATAAATATATGGGAAAGATTAAGTTCTCGGTAGTGCCAGTGAAATTGATTGCCACTGTAATTACTATCGCGACCGGTGGTTCAGCCGGCAAAGAGGGACCATGCGCTCAAATCGGAGGGGGTCTTTCTTCTTTAATTGCCGACTTGTTTCGGTTTGACAATCGTGACCGAAGAAAGTTAGTGATTTGCGGAATCAGTGCTGGTTTTGCATCAGTGTTTGGAACTCCGATTGCCGGTGCAATCTTTGGCGTTGAAGTGTTATTTGTTGGCAGTATTCTTTATGAAGTATTACTGCCATCGTTTATCGCAGGTATTACAGGTTATCATGTAGCAGCGGCTTTGGGTATTAAATATACATATGTACCAATGAATTTTATCCCGGTCTTCAGCAGCATGTTCTTTATAAAAGTATTATTGTCTGGACTATTTTTTGGTTTATGTGCGATGATTCTTATTGAGGTGATGAACCTTGGCAAACGTTTGTCCGAAAAATTATATATTTCTTACTTATTAAAAGCATTGATTGGCGGTCTTGTATTAGTTGGATTGGCCTTCGTATTTTCTCCCCGGTATCTTGGACTGGGACTGGAAACGATTCACGCTAACCTCTTAGGTGCACATAGCAGTTGGTATGCCTTTTTGGTAAAGAGCGTATCAACAAGTATAACACTTAACTTTGGCGGCAGTGGCGGTATTGTCACACCAATTTTCTTTGTCGGCACTGCGGCTGGCTCACTTTGGGCAGAACTATTAAAATTGAATCCAGCAACTTTTGCAGCAATTGGCATGGTTGCATTACTTGCGGGTGCGGCAAATACGCCAATCGCAGCCAGTATTATGGCTATTGAATTTTTTGGCCCCAAAATTGCGCCATATGCAACAGTTGCTTGTGTCATCAGTTTTCTGATGACCGGACATCGCAGCGTTTATCCATCGCAAATCTTGGCAGTCAAAAAATCACCGACGGTTCAAGTTGAACTAGGAAAAGAGATGGAAGAGGTTGAATTAAAAGTTGCACCAGAACGCAGCAAGATAATCCGGACAATGCTTAGGTTAGGGAAAAATATCCGCAAAATTTTCAGTCAAAAGAAATTTGGCGATGATTAATAATTGAAATATACTAATGCTTATTTATTTAATTTCAATAAATAAACATAATATTTGTTAAACAGCGGTCAATGTCGAATAACGCTTAAAAGAGATATCAAAACCAGACTTAAAAGACATTGTAACCAATTTTATAAATTCACTAAAATAAATTAATAATAACTTTATAGGAACACGTCAAAAACGTGTCCCTTTTGTTTTTATCCTGTCTGTCATTGCGCGGTTGCCGAAGGCAATCCCCGTGGCAATCTCCATTAAGATTTGTTAAGACCCTTTTATTTATCCGTCTGTTTTTTTTGTGCTTTCGTGTCTTCGTGGTAAAAAATTTTCCTTGACAAATTGGCTAAGGGGTATTAATATAAAGCAGTTATGGGTCACATAAATAATTCTGTTTTGCCTGGCACAATATTTGCGACAGACAGACAGACAGACAGACAGACAGAATCTGTAGTTTATTAACCTACAAAAAAACCAATAATAAAAAAAATAAATTAAATCTTACTTTTGACATTTATCGAAAAATATTTTCTGTAAATCTTATAGAAAAAGAACATAGTTTATTACAACAAATTTTAGTACAAACAAATCCAATA
>CAZXRM010000204.1:0-2695 GCA_964642595.1 uncultured bacterium | reverse complement strand
CCGGTTTGTGGATATACCCACATCGGTGCGCCACCAGAAAAATGCCCGGTCTGCAATGCACCGAAAAATAAATTTCACAAATTTTAGTACGACTAAAGTCGAATTGTAAATTGAAAATTATAAATTTGAAATTTTAAATTATCGAGGAGCATAAAATGGTCAGTGTTGTGATGGGTAGCAAATCAGATTTGCCGATTATGGAAGAGACAGTAAAGATATTAAAAGAATTTGGCATTAAATGCGAGGTAAAAATAATGTCGGCACACCGTCATCCGGAAGCAGTTCGTAAATTCGCGCAGGGTGCTGAAAAAAGAAAAGTCGAAGTGATTATTGCCGGCGCCGGTGGCGCAGCCGCTTTGCCGGGCGTGATTGCTTCTTATACAACATTACCAGTGATTGGTGTTCCAATCAAATCCGAATTAGACGGGTTCGATTCGTTACTCTCAATTGCCCAGATGCCACAAGGAGTGCCGGTCGCGACAATGGCGATTGGTAAAGCCGGGGCAATCAATGCCGCGATTTTTGCGGCAGAGATAATGGCACTGAAACATCCCAGAATAAAAAAGAACCTGTTAAATTATAAAAAAAATCTTTATGTCCGGTAAGAAAAAAAATTCAATATTGTTATATCAAATAATTATTATAATGGTCGGGATTAGTTTTTTATGGGGTATAGAGAAAGGAGCTAAAATGAAACTGCCGACACCCAAATATGAAGGTACAATGAGCGTAGAACAAGCAATAAACCAACGACGCTCAACTTGTCTTTACCAAGATGAAGAATTGACCTTGGAAGAAGTTTCTCAGTTATTGTGGGCAGCACAGGGACAAACAGTTGGCTGGGGCGGCAGAACCGTGCCGTCAGCCGGTGCAACTTATCCGTTAGAAATCTATTTAGTCGCAGGAAAAGTTAAAGGGCTTGAGGTTGGTGTTTATCATTATCTGGTCGAAAAACACGAACTGGAAAAAATTACGAGTAAAGATGCACGAAGCGATATTGCCAATGCAGCCTGGCGCCAAGAATTTATCGGCAGAGCACCGATTATTATTATTCTCGCAGCAAAATACGAACGGACCACGGACCGTTATGGCAATCGCGGTATTCGATATGTTGATAATGAAGTCGGACACTGCGGACAAAATATTCATCTGCAGGCAGAAGCGCTTGGCTTGGGAACAGTCGTAATTGGTGCATTTCAGGATGCATTGGTGATGAGCACCCTGGGAATAAAAGAAGAGCCGCGCTATATTATGCCGGTCGGACGCAAAAAAGAATAAGTGCCGATTATTCTCAATACTAATCTGCCCAAAATAAAATTATTCAAAAAAGGCAAAGTGCGTGATATTTACGACCTTCTAGATAAATTGTTAATTGTTGCGACCGATAGAATCTCGGCATTTGATGTTATTTTAAATGACGGGATTCCGAATAAGGGTCAAGTACTAACTGGTCTTTCTTGTTTCTGGTTTGATTTCACTTCGGATATCATTAAAAATCATTTGATAACCAGTGATGTTGCTTTGTTTCCGTCAGAATTAATTGAATATAGAGATATTTTGCATAATCGCTCGATGCTGGTTAAAAAGACGCGGTTGTTGCCAGTCGAATGTGTTGTGCGTGGCTATATTGCCGGTTCAGGCTGGCAGGAATACCTAAAAAACGGAATGGTATGCGGAATTGAATTACCCACAGGACTTAAACAATCGGAAAAATTACCCGAGCCAATTTTTACTCCAGCAACCAAGGCAGAAAAAGGGCATGATGAAAATATCTCTTATGATAAAATGGAAGATATAATAGGTGCTGATTTAAGCAAAAAAATTAAAGATGCTTGTCTTAAGATTTATTTGAAGGCAAGCAAATATGCTGAATCTAAGGGAATAATTATTGCTGATACTAAAATGGAATTTGGAGTTTTAGATGGCGAAGTGATTCTGATTGATGAATTGCTCACGCCCGACTCATCAAGATTCTGGGATATCAATGAATATAAACCAGGCATATCACCGCCCAGTTTTGACAAGCAGTTTGTGCGGGATTATCTGATTAGCATAAAATGGAACCGAACACCGCCTGCACCATCTTTACCCAAAGAAGTTATTGAAAAAACTTCGGAAAAATATATTCTGGCATTTGAGAAAATCACTGGTGTTCGATTCAAACAAGGATATAAAAATGAAACCACAGATTACACGGATTAGACGGATAAAAGAAAACTATAATTACAATTCATTAGACCAGTTAAATCCGTGGTTGAAAATTGGAGATTAGGTGGTATTGAGAAGAGTATTTCTGTATTTTCTGTGAAATCTCGTGGTTTCATTTGATATTTCCTTTCTCCTGCTTCAATTCTTGTTTGATATTGCTCTTGCTTTTGTGAAGAATGTTATGAACGACTTCTCGAAACTATTGCGGAGAAGTTCAGTATTTCTAATATTTCTTTACGTCATTTTAGACAACAAGTTAGAAAAGTTGTTTGCTAGTTATCAAGAAAACAAAATAAAAGACGATTTAAAAATCTTAAAAGCAGGCATTTTTTAAGACTTTCCTGATGATAGAACACACCCCCTATACACTACCCTACCCTAATTAGTTTTTAGGGGTTAGGGATTGGTAATTAGTGAGTTAAGAGGAAAATTTGCTCCATTTTTACTCTACCTGCAGGTAGAGTAGGTATGTATATGAATTTAATAT
>CAZXRM010000203.1:0-2739 GCA_964642595.1 uncultured bacterium | reverse complement strand
TCCGGATTGCAGTGGATATGGATATAAATTATATGAAATCAACAGTGACTCATGAATTTATGCATTCGATTCAGTTCCGCTATAGCAGTGTTGAAGGAACCTGGTGGATGGAAAACGGTGCGGTGTGGAGCGAAGATGTTGTTTATGATGCGTATAATGATTATCTTGGTTTTCTTTCGACATCACCCAACCCGCTTGCCAATCCTGAACTTTCGATAACCAACGGCACCAATCTTTACTGGTATGCGGGCGGAATCTGGGCAATGTTTTTATGTGAGTATTATAATGATTTAAATATCATCAAACAAATCTGGACTTATCAAGGGCAGGTTGCGGGTCAGAATGCTTTGAGCGGTATTGATTATATTTTGAATAACCAGTACAGTTCAAGTTTGGTAACCGCACTGACCAATTATTCAATCTGGCGTTATTTCACCGGATTTAGAGCAGATACAATTCATTATTTTAGCGAAGGGCATTTATTCCCAACTTCAAGAATTCTATCAACTCATGTTACATATCCGGTTTCGGGTAATCAGGGTTCGTATCCGGTTGCCAATGTCGGCGGAACAAATTTTATCCAGTTTCAGAACGGCGGCGGTAAATTTTCAGTCAGTTTCAATGCCCAGAGTTTATATCGCTGGAAATGCAATATCGTAAAATTCTATTCTAATTATAATACTTATGTTTATGAATTGCCGTTGAATTCATCAGGTGCGGGTGCAGATTCGTTTGACTGGTCAGAATGCAATCACTTCGCTTTAATCCCGGTTTTATTGCAATGGGAATACAATACCGGCGCGCAGGGTTTTTCTTATGCGGGTGATTTAAGAATTTTGCACGATGTCGGAGTATTGAACTTAACTGGTTATACTTCGATTGCTGATTCTGGTTCGGTGGTCACACTCCAGACTATAGTTAAAAATTACGGGTTAAGTGCCGAAAATTTCGGAGTGCGGCTTGTAATCGGCACAAGTTATATGCAGACGCAGAACCTATCATTAAATGCCGGTGATTCAACATTAGTCACATTTGCACCGTGCACTTTGAGAAACCGCAACTACAATGCGGTATTATGCACCACGCTACTTGCAACCGACGAACGCTCCAATAATAATTCGATAACCGATAGGATTATGGTTAGAGTTAAAAATGTTGCAGTGACTCAAATAATCCAACCGTCCGCAAGCATAGCGCAGGGTTCGTATATTCATCCTAAAGCGCGGATTAAAAACTATGGTAATGTACGGGAAATATTCTATGTTGATTTTAGAATCGGCGATTGGGTAAATACCCAGCGCATCAGTCTTAATGCAGATATGGAATTTGATTTGGAATGGGATTCAATCTGGCATCCAACCGACACAGGTAATTTTGTAGTCAAATGCTCGACCAAACTTGCTAATGATGTCCAACCAAACAACGATTGGATGACCGCAAACTGCTATGTCTATCCAGCGGCAATATATGAATCAAATATTTTTACTTTAAAACAACCGTCTTGTATTATTCGAAACAACCGGGTCATTCTGTCAAATATTGAAAATATCAATACCGTGAAATTCGAGATGTTTGATGTGCAGGGACGAAATGTTTATCGTGTGATGCCTAAGGCGCAATCATTTAATATTAATAAATCATTGCCGAGCGGATGCTATATTGTGCGAATGCAAGCCGACAATAAAAACATTATTGACAAGAGTGTTATAATAAGATAACAAATAAACCACAGATTACACGGATTAGACGGATTTTTAATTAGTAAAATCCACGCACCAATTTTCAATGGTGCGGGACGTGTCCGTGGTTAAATTAAATATGTTTGATTTCAAGGCGGTTTTTGAACCGAATGACTATCTTTATTTTTATTCTCAAGGGCTAACTCAGCAAAGAACAAACCGCGAAGTAAAATTCCTTATTAAACATCTTACTTTCACAAAGAAAATGGATATTCTTGATTTGGCGTGCGGTCACGGACGGCATTCAAATTGCCTGGCAGGACTTGGTTATAATATAACTGGTGTTGATATCACAAAGGGATTCCTGGATATTGCTAAAAAAGAGGCGCGCAAAAGAAAACTAAAAGTAAAATATATCAGGCAGGATATGAGGAAAATTAATTATAAAGAAAAATTCGACCGAGTATTGTTACTTTTTACTGCTATCGGATATTTTGATGATAAGACCAATCTTAAGGTTCTGCGAAATATCGCTTGCGCTTTAAAACCAAAAGGACTTTTATGTTTTGATACTTTTAACCGCGATGCATTCTTCAAAAAATATCTGCCATATATCGTTTCAGAAAAAGGTAAAGATTTAATGATTGACATTCATTCGTATGATGAGAAGACCAAAAGATTATACAACAAACGGATTGTGATTAGGGATGGCAAAAGAAAAGACAAACCGTTCTTTGTTCGGCTTTACAATCCGGATGAGATCAAGTCAGAATTAAGAAAAGCAGGAATGAAAGTATTTAAAATGTTTGCAGATTGGGATGGCAAGTTATTTACTAAAAAATCGAGAAGAATGATTATCGTTGCGCAGAAAATTTAACCACGAAAGGCTAAATATATTCGGATGATTCGCTATCATTCGATTATTCGTTGCAAATTAAAATGATTGAATTAAAACAAGTCCATATCATTGTTTCGGGTCGGGTGCAGGGAGTGTTTTTTCGTGATTTCACGCGTCAGACTGCTTTAGGTTTAGGATTAATTGGCTGGGTTCGGAATCTTG
>CAZXRM010000202.1:1613-2785 GCA_964642595.1 uncultured bacterium | reverse complement strand
CCGCAGCCGCGCAGAACGCTCAGCCATCTTCGGTAAAAAATTCGGCAAGCACAATTCGATTGGTTGCAGTCGGCAGAATAATCGGTGCTTCCGAGCAAAAGATAAACAGCAGCGGTAAAACATACAATAAATTTCTTATTTTCATTTAGTAGATATTATAATAATCAGTTATTGCTATGTCAATTTTATCTTTTTGTTTCGATTGGAGTCAAGCTTAAATCATCGGCAAGGACCCTTGCCTCACACGGTGCGCCTCAGCACCCTTGAGATATTGCGCTTATCGCAATCTGAATTTTTTTGACATCCTTTGGATTGATCCCAGGTAGATTATCGAGTTCGTCATTGATATTAAAACTGTAATTGTGCCATTTGCTGTAATCGTCAACTGAAATTATGTGCAGATTTTTCGTATCGGTCCACGGGCAATGTAATGATTTGGCAGTAATCTTAGTCTCGCCCAGCACCGCATTATCTTTATCAAGAAACAAAAGTCCGATAACTGCGGCTGCCCAATATTCAGCTTCCGTATTTTGTTCGGCTGCCGACATTTTAGCATTGACCGAGAAGTGCAGATTTGCATTAGCTATTTCGACGATTTGATATAGCTTCATCTGTCCGCTGCTCAGTTTTTCCACAATCAGTTCATAATCTTCATCATCATCTAAATTCGTTGCCCGATTTATTTCATCACTGTAACTGACATTCTGATTTTTCTGTTTCCAGCCAACAGTCAAAGGTTGCTCAAAATCGCCGTTGATTAATACTTTGTTAATTGCCGGTGGCTGGGAATTGCTATGACAGAAAATCGAAAATAACAGCAACGGCAATAATAATTTTTTCATATTTTAACTCCTATTCAATAAAAAGCACTCGCTTGATATTGTCTTTTTTATTTATGTTGGTTTGTATAAAATACACGCCTTTTGATACCCTTAATCCTTTTTCATTTGTTCCATCCCAGATAACATAGTTGTTGGTTTTTAGTTGTTGGTTGTTAGCAAAGAATTTCAATGACTTGATTAGTTTTCCAGATATGTCATATATTTGGACTGAAGTGGCTTGAGTGTAAATTTTAGTGTTATTGCGAAACGGATTGGGAAATACTCTAAAATTTTCAATTTGCAATTTATAATTTTCAATGTCCGATATTGTCAGACCAATGAACTTTGCTG
>CAZXRM010000202.1:0-1603 GCA_964642595.1 uncultured bacterium | reverse complement strand
GCTCGGATATATTTCAAAGAAGTGCATTATCGAATCGAGTAAAACCGCTTTAGTTGAAACACCGCTGCCATTATTTAAACTACCCATTTCAAATGAAACACCGACCGTCCGATACCCGGCGGCAATATTGGCAACTCCACAGACATAATCATCATTTTGGTCTTTGAAAATTATTGTGCCGGTTGTCGGTATCATATGGTCCATAGAATTATTGGTGCCCGTATAAGTAAAATACATTCCAGCCGTAAAAATATTATCCTGACCGATAACCGGTCCCAAATTATTTGTGCCGACTTCATTGCCGATAAGCCCGAACAAAGGTCCGAAGTCAGGCCCAGCCGCATTTGCATCATTGCACCAGACATCTCCGCCTTCAACATAAACCCGTCCGCCATTATTAATATATTCAGTCAGGTTAATAATATCCGGCGCCCAACCATTGGAAAAATAGTTGCTCGGATAAACGCCAAAACAGGCAAATATCGAATGGAATCTTACTAATTGCAAATTGTATGGCAATGATATAAGATACTTACCGACATAACCGAGTGAGGTAAGCGTATTGTGAATCGCCTGACCCGAACTCGGTGTCAAATCCGGATTCCAGACCAGATAATCAAATGTGCCGACATCAAGCGCAAAACTGAAAGTGTCCGAGAATGCGCCATCATAAGCAATCAATGAAAATTGTGCCGAATGCCCAACCGGACAGTTTGGATTTACCGTCAATGAAAAACAGTCATCAATATTTTCTTTAGTGCGGTCAATTGCCAATTCACCATAATATCCGAAATTGTCAGTTATTGTAATATACGGGTCAGTAGATTGTAAAACTGCAGTCAGATTAGTAAAATCCGCACCGCCAAAATTCTTAAAAATAACGGTTAAATTAGCAGTTTCAGTCGGTTCTAACCAGCCGTTATTGTTATCATAAATTTTACTCGAGATTAAATCAAGATATTTATTGGTGCCGGTGTAATTTAAGACAAAATCATCGGCAAGGACCCTTGCCTCACATGGATTACTTCAGCAGCCGTTGGTCGTATCAATGATTGCGACCTGAACCTTTTTTATGTTGTTGCGATTGACACCCGGCAGATTATTAAGTTCACTGCTGATATTAAAGTTATATGTGTGCCAGTTTACGGTATCCGTCACATTTATTAAATGCAAGGTTGAACTGTTGGTCCACGGACAATGTTGTGATTTATTAGTGATGCTGGTTTCACCCAACCGGTTATTATTTTCACCCAGATAAACCAGAGAGATTGCCGCGGCTGACCAGTAATAAGTCGAAGTCGAAGGATGTTCATAGGCAACCAGTTGCGCCGTGACCGAAAATTCAAGGTCAGTAGTCGGGATATTTACGGTCTGATATAATTTAGCTAAAGTCGCGTTATGTTTTTTGACGTATACTTCATAGTCTTCATCCGAATGATACTTTATATCCCGACCCAGCGAATCTTCATAAGTCGGCGTCACAACCCGATGCAACCAGCCGTTTCTCAAATCCTGTTCAAAATCACCGTTAGTAATGAGAGAACTTCCCTGACTCAAACCAACGAGAAACATTATAATCCAAAAAATATTATCCTTACAGACC
>CAZXRM010000201.1:0-2786 GCA_964642595.1 uncultured bacterium | reverse complement strand
ATTCAAGCATGAATAGTAAAAGAATAAATATATTATTTATCTTAATCATTATTGCCGTATCCTTCATTGTCTTTTTTAATACACTTAAAAATGGTTTTGTTTATGATGATAGCTGGGAAATTGTTAATAACAACTGGATTAAGAATTTTCAAAATCTTTTTTCTACCTGCCATCGCTATCGATTAACCGAGACAATTACACTTTACAGCGACAGTAAAATCTGGGGGCTAAATCCACTAGGATTTCATCTTACAAACTTGTTGTTTCACATATTGGTTTCAATTGGAGTATATCTTCTCTGCTCTTTAATCTTTAAACAAAAATGGGCAGCATTTTTTGTCGCTATTATCTTTGCGACACACCCGATACATACTGAAGCAGTATCAATCATCGCACACCGTCAAGAACTATTGGTAATGCTATTTATATTATTAGGTTTAATCTTTTATGTCAAACAGAAAAACGCTAATAATTATTTACCGTTAATAATTAGCTGTATCTTTTTTTGTCTGGCTTTAGGAGCAAAAGAGGTCGCCTTTATCTTTCCGGTATTACTTCTGCTTTATGATATTTATTTTGACAAGGTGAAAATAAAGCATTATCTGCCTTATATTATCATAATGGGAATATTTCTTATATTGTTCTCAATACCATCCCCTCGATGGAACTTTAAAATTTCCGGATTTGATACGGTTTCAATGGGACATGCCTTATCCGGTAATCGGACTTATCCTTCAATTCTGTTAACCCAGCTTAAAGGCTTTGCTCAATATATAAAATTGCTAATCTTTCCTCACCCATTAAATATTGACTATTATTTTCCGATTTACCATTCAATCTTCCAGGATGGACTCTTGCTTTACTTAATGTTATTTTCAGCAATTATTTTTCTAGCAATTGCGACCTATCGGCGATACAAAATTATTTCTTTTGGTCTTGCGTGGTTTTTAATCAACTTATTGCCGGTTCTAAATATTTTACCGAAGACCTATTTTGTTGCTGAGCGTTACCTATATGTCCCATCATTAGGTTTTTGTTTGATTTTAGGGTGGATTTTAGCACAAGGGTTTGCCAGGAAAACTGCCCGAATATTATCAATTATTGTTTTAGGATTGATTGTAACTTTATATTCAATATTAACTATAAAAAGGAACTTTGATTTTAGGTCTGAATATACATTATGGTCCGAGACGCTGAAAAGAAACCCGAATTCGGTTAATGGTCATAATAATCTTGGTACCGCCTTGCTTGTACGGGATAAAACCGACGCAGCGATTAAAGAATTTGATCAGACAATTAAGTTAGCTCCGACATTTGCCAAACCATATTACAATCTCGGTATCGCATATTTATTGATGGGAGATAACAAGAAAGCAGAAGCGAACTTTAAAATGTCGATCCAATTAGAACCAAAATCGGCTCAAAGTTATGCTGCATTAGCAACCGTATATCAAAAGACTGGACTTCCTGATTCAGCAATTCTTAATTACAAGACCGCAATATCTAATTGTGATCTTATGCAAGACGCTTCACTTCACTATTCTTTAGGCACTGCTTATCGGGATATCGGCAAATCCAATGATGCAATCAATGAGTTTGAGAAAGCAATCTCATTAAATCCGAAACTGGGCGAGGTCCATAATGACCTTGGTATCGAGTATGGTAAAAAGAGATTATATGATAATGCGATAAAAGAATTTGAGATTGCGGTACAGGTATTAAAAGAACCGAGTCAGAGCTATTATAACCTTGCTTTGGTATATATAGAAAAACAGGATTATCCAGATGCAATTAAAGCGTTAGATAATTGTCTCGAATTTTGGCAGGGTGATAAAACTGCTATACAAAACAAGATAAACGATTTACAAAGAAAACATGCGAAGAATAAAAATATTACACCTTAATGCTGGAACCAATTTGGGCGGAACCGAGATAATGCTTTTACGATACTTAGATAAAGCAGATTATAACCAGTTTGACGTATATATTGGCGCATTTTTCCCGGGCGGGGAACTTTTGGCAGAAGCAGAAAAAAGGGGGGCAAAGACAATATTATTTAATATAACAAAATTGACTAATCCGTTTCAGTTACTAAGAAGTTTCGTAAAATTATACAGATTTCTAAAAAATAACAGAATTGACATTATCCAAATGTATGGTTTTTGGACCAATATTGGTGGTCGCATTGCTGCTAAACTAGCCAAAACACCGATCATAATAACTGGTCAACGAACTGAAGATAATTGGCGGAGCAAAATTCATTCATTTCTTGACCGATTTACTTCGCGATGGGTCGATTTGTATGTTTCGGTCTTTAATAAAGGCAAAGAACTTTTAATACAAAGAGACCGAATCCCAGAAAATAAAATTGTCGTTGTTCACAATGGAATAGATTTGAACTGGGCAAATTCAATTGTATTAAGTAAGAGAAATTTCCCAGTAATCGGAATGGTCGCGGCTTTTAATAAATTTAAAGTGCAACAAGAACTAATTCAAGCGGCACCTGAAATCTTAAAAAAATTTCCGAAGGCAAAATTTATCTTAGCTGGATACGGAAATACAGAAAAGAAAATCGCCGATATGATAAGCAATTCTGGATTAAGCTCTCATTTTACGATGACTGGTTTTGTTCGCGATATTAGACAGATTCTTGGTCAGCTTGATATTTTTGTGCTTGCAACCCGTTCCGAAGGGTTTCCGGTTTCCGTTCTGGAAGCAATGTCAATGGGAATTCCAGTCATAGCATCAAATGTTGGGGGCATACCAGAACTTATAGATAATGGTCG
>CAZXRM010000200.1:0-2801 GCA_964642595.1 uncultured bacterium | reverse complement strand
AAAATTTAACATTTCTATTTAGTAAAAACTTTAACATTTCTAAATAGTAACATCACGTCTTTGATTATTCTTGACTTTTGCAATTTTTCATTATATAATTATAATTGTTTAAAAAACTAATAATATACCAAAGTGGTAAAAAATAACACAAAACCAAAAAATACCATAAGCCAATGGCTATTGGTCAATCAGGAGGGCGCAATGCGCACAAAAATAATCCTTAGTATATTACTTTTATCTGCAGTGATATTTGCTGCAAATAACCAAGTAATAAAATATACAAACAATTGGGGCAAGTACCCAATGTTCAATGTCGCATACAACAGTGATGCCGGCATTGAAGTAATCTTCAGTATCCACGAGATGACGGTCGAAGAGATGGAAATTGACGGCACACCGATGAAATCGTACAGTGTGCCCGGCATCTTCTTAAATAACGATGAAGGTGCACCGAATCTCGGCGGCACCGGACGGTATATCGCAATTCCGCAAGGTGCG
Organism: uncultured bacterium; assembly: GCA_964642595.1. GTDB lineage: Bacteria > Hydrothermota > Tepidihabitantia > Tepidihabitantales > CAIPLT01 > CAIPLT01. Next base: position 2,303 of record CAZXRM010000200.1, on the reverse strand, counting down.
ACCGCTCGTGCTACAATCATCGCTTCCCGCACTGAAACATGTAAAAATGTCGAAGTCGCACCGGCACCTAATATGCCGTTTGATAACGACGATTCACCTTTACGCTATATCAAGAATGCAAGTATTTATGAAAAGAATGAATTCTATCCTGACTCACCGGTCAAATTATCCGAAGTATCACAAATTCGTGGCGTTGACTGCGTGATTCTTGGTATCACACCATTCCAGTATAACCCAATTACCAAAGACCTGATTATCTACAAAGATTTAAGAGTCCGGGTTGACTTTATTGGTGGTAATGGTCATTTTGGTAGCGACGCTTTAAGAAATATCTATTGGGAACCGATTCTACAGGGAAATTTATTAAATTACAGTTCTCTGCCGCAGATTGATTTCTTCTCGTCGGACCGGGTTATGGCACGAGATGGTTATGAATATATTATCATTGTCCCGGATGACCCAGCGTTCATCGCCTGGGGCGATACAATTAAAAGATGGCGTCAGTTGCAGGGTATTTCCACCAATGTTTATACCACAACCCAGGTTGGCGGTAATACAACAACTGCCATCGAGAATTTCTTGAATAATGCCTATAATACCTGGAATCCCCGACCAGTCGGATTTCTATTACTTTCCGACTATCAATCGTCTGGTGATGTTTATGGTATAACTTCACCGATTTACAATAGTTACTGCGTATCCGATATGATTTATGCGGATGTCAATGCTGACCAGAAACCAGATATGTTTCACGGTCGAATCTGCGCCCAGACTGAAACTCAGCTCTCGGCAATGGTCCGAAAATTCCTGACCCACGAACGAACTCCTCCGACCGACCCGACCTTCTATGACCAGCCAATGGTTTGTGCCGCCTGGCAGACGGAAAGATGGTTCCAGTTATGCGGTGAAGTAATTCGTGGCTTTATGGATACGACATTTGGATTAAACAAAAATCCGACCCGACTTTATGCAATATATTCTGGAACACCGACTGCCGGTGGCGCATGGTCAACTGCAACCAACACTTCAACTGTTGTGCAATATTTCTATAACCGCGGCTGGATTCCATCAACAACTCAACCCAATGGCTCAGCATGGTGGTCAAACGGTAATGCAAGTTTGATTACTCAGGCGATTAATAATGGGTCATTTTTATTACAACACCGAGACCACGGCGCCGAAACCGGCTGGGGCGAACCCGCTTACAGTAATTCTAATATCAGCAGTTTAACCAATAATGAATTAATTTTTGTCAATTCCCATAATTGTCTAACCGGTAAATATAACTATTCGTCAGAATGTTTCTCGGAAAAGTTTCACCGCTGGACTTATAGTGGAGCGCTTAGTGGCGCGCTTGGATTAAATGCCGCAAGCGAAGTCTCTTATTCATTTGTTAACGATGCATATGCGTGGGGAATGTATGATTGTATGTGGCAAAAATTTATGCCCGATTATCCGACCGAAGATGTAACACCAACCAGTCTACTTTATCCTTGCGCGGCAATGAATTATGGTAAGATTTTCTTGTATGGCTCATCCTGGCCCTATAATACATCCAACAAAGAAGTAACATACAATCTTTTCCATCATTGGGGTGATGTTTTCACTCCACTGATTTCCGAAGTCCCACAGAATTTAACCGTCGTGCATATGCCCAATATGATGGCAGGTGTCTCGACATTCACAATAACTGCTAATGACAGTGCAATCGTTGCTCTGACCGTTAATGGCGAAATTATCGGTGCCGCAATGGCAACCGGCAATCCCCAATCAATAATAATTGCACCGCAGATTCCCGGCACAAATGTCGTTGTCACGGTCACCAAACAAAATTATTATCGTTATCAAATGACCGTGCCGGTTGTCTCATCAAGTTATCCTTATATTATCGCAACCACAACTGCACTTAACGATTCTGGTGCCAACGGACAAATCAATCCTGGTGAAAGAATTGATTACGGTATTTGGGCAAAAAATATCGGTGTCGGCACAGCTCAGAACATATACGGTAAAATGAATACTGTTGATTCATTTGCAACAATGATAAGAGATTCGAGCTGGTTTGGTACGATTGCCGCAGATGACTCGGTTTATTCCAATCCGGTTTATCGATTCCGTGTTGCCCGAAACACCCCAAACAATTATCAGGTCAACTTTACATTTACCTTCAAAGATAATCACGACAGCATATTCCGTTCTTATAAATCTGTAAAAGTCTATGCACCGGTTATTAACTATCAAAACGCCGCAGTAATCGGCGGCAACAACAACGGCATCTTTAACCGCGGTGAAACAATCAATAT
>CAZXRM010000199.1:0-2815 GCA_964642595.1 uncultured bacterium | reverse complement strand
TCTGGTCGGGTCTGCATTCGGGCAGATATTTTGTCAGATACTCACTGCAATACCAGTGCTCGACATCAATGCAGAAGGCGTTTATTATTGGGGACATACTTCAAAAAACCACGAAGACACTAAGGTCACGAAAATTTTCTTTCTTTCGCGTTTTCGTGCTTTCGTGGTAAATATTCTTTTGTGTCAATTTTGTGACCGATTCGGTCTTCATTTTAATCAATCGAAATCCGATTCGGATGTAATTTTGTGGTTTTTATCAAGTACCTTTATCACTTTTGCCGGGTGGCCGGCAACGACCGTGTACGGTTCCACATCTTTGACAACCAGACTACCCGCGCCAACCACGCTATTTTCGCCGATTGTTACTCCGCACAGAATTATGCAACCCGGCGCAACCCAGGCATCGCGTTTGATTGTGGTCGGTTTGACAACTCTGGGAAAATATTTCTGTTTGATTTCAATTGAGCAGGTCGGGTTGGAATGGGCAAATATCATTCCGTTCATTCCGATACTGACATAATCTTCGATTGTAATAAGATGCGGATACAAATCATCAATGTGCACGCCCGGTCCGATATAAACATGCTTGCCGATTTTCACCCCGCGCGCCCGTTGCAAGACATTGGTCAATGCCGGATACGGACAACTCTTCGCCAAAGTCTGTAATATCGAACTGCGGATAAAACGAAAATAATACCGGATAAGCCCAAAAAATCCCTTGTCCCCGTAATATGCCATCAATTCTTTTTGATTAATATGTTCTGGTTCTTCCCGATGCTCTTTCACATTTGCCTCTCAAAATAATATCTTTATTACAATATATGCAAAAATGATTTTAGTCAAGACTTTTCCATATTTCAATTTATGATTCTCTACCCTCTGTGTTGCTTTCGTTACGCTTTGCGTCCTCTGCGCCTCTGTGGCTTTGTGGTTGTTCAGAAAACATCTTGACTTTAGTCAAAATCACAATATTATAAAAGAACTATGACCAGGGATGATAAAAAACACAAGCCGAGTAAACAATTAGCAGTAAAATCCAGTTTTAGTTTACCACCATTTGCCTATTATCTGATTATTGTCGGTGGTCTTATCATATTTTTCTACTTTCACATTCTGACCCAAAAATATTATTTCTGGGATGACTTTATGTACCAGTGGTACCCGTTCTATTCATTTGCCAAAGACTGCTTTAAGAACTTGCAATTACCAATGTGGAACCCCTATTCATTTGGTGGAACCCCGTTCTCCAATGATTTGCTTTTAATTTATTATCCTTTGTTATGGGTTTTCCTTTTCATCAACGGTGCTGCTTCAGTTCAGTATTTGCAACTGGAAATAATGATTCTTTTCCATTTATTGTTAATCGGTGCTTGTGCCTATCTCTTTTTCAAGGAATATAAAATTGACTGGCGGGCTCGGATTTTAGGTGCAATCGTCTGGATATTTTCCGGTTACTTAAGTCTGCGTATCGGACAGACCTACCCGATGATATTTTTCCCGTGGAGCTTGTTAACCTTTTATTTCTTAGTCAGAATCCTGAATCATCAAAGATTAATTGATGTTGTGCTGGGTGGCTTGTGTTTTGGTGTTGCGGTTTTAGGCGGACATCCTCAACTTATCTTATATTATGTTTATGCCGTCGTAATTTATTGCATCTATTCTGCATTTACAATTGGCAAAGAAAATATAAAAAATTGGTTGCCCAAAGCATTCGGGCAAATATTACTTTTATTTATAATCGGCTTTGGCATCGGCATGCTGCAGTATTATATGTCCTACAAATTTGTTCCGTTTACTCCGCGTCAGGTTCAGACTTTTGTCCAAACCACCGACGGCTCGATGTTACCCGCACAATTAATTACTATTTTTATCCCTAAGTTTTTAGGCAGTGTTACTGGTTATGGAACTGATTCAGTTTCTTTTTGGGGTGCGCCCGGTGCACATTATTACTGGGAAGTCGGTGCTTATCTCGGCATCCTGCCGATTTTTCTTGCTCTGCTCGGCGTTATTTACTCGCCCCGAAAAACCAAGTACGCATTTCTTATCATCTCGGTCTTGGCAATACTTTTTGCCCTTGGAAAGTATTTTCCTTTATACAAACTTTTTTGGTATATAATTCCTGGGTTGAGTCGTTTTCGTTTTCCGTCCCGTTTTATAAGCGTGTATACTTTCAGCACCGGAGTTCTTGCTGTATTTGGTCTTGAATATTTAATCACATACGGCGATAAAATCAAGCAGAACCTGACTAAATTTACCCGGTTCATTGAGATATTCTTAATTTTCAGTGTTGTAATGTACATCATATTTGCCAGCGGTGCTTTTAAAAGTTTGAGCCAGTATTTAAGTTATCCCCAAATCTGGCAGAACTGCTTAAAGCAATTTAGAATTTTCCTGTTGTTTCTATTCTTAACCTGGGCATTTTTTATTATCCGCCGCAGAACCAAGATGAATACAACTTTGCTGGCATTGCTTGCGGTGGTAATCTCATTTTTTGACCTTTATTCAGCCCATCACAATTTTAGTAAAGGCGCAACTGCTCCATCCGAATATTATCCCGAATCAAGAATAGTAAAATCCTTGCAGGATGAACGAAGCAGAGATGTTTTCCGAATTCGCGCCCGCGAAGGCGGTTATATGATTCTGAAACGCAACGAGGGCTGCCTCAAAAAACTGGAACTGACCGAAGGGGTCGGACCGCTTTCATTAGCCCGTTACTGGGCATTCAATGTTCCATTATCCAGAAGAGACGAAATCTTTAACTGTAAATATGCAATAAGTATTGATACAATCCAAAATCGGATGGGCTTGACACCAG
>CAZXRM010000198.1:0-2817 GCA_964642595.1 uncultured bacterium | reverse complement strand
CGGATAGAAAATTATTGATATTAGATATATCGCAGCAAATAGCAGTGTTAATTCACATATGACTAAATAACTCTTATTATTTGTGCTGTTTTCTTTTATATCCGATTGGTCGTTATCCGGCATCCTTTGTTATTGTTAAGGATTACATTTGCTGCGTTTATTTAAAAGCGCCCATTCAAAATCAACCGACTTTTGTATCTGCTCGATTTCTTTCACGGTTAGATGTGAGAATCTACCCTGTAATTTCAGGTAATTAACAACCGGTATTTGATTTTTCGGTGTGATATTGATTTTGTAATCAATTCCATTTTCACATTCATAAATCGGGAAGATATTAGATTCAACCGCTAAACGGCAGATTTTTATCATTAAATCCGGCGCCATTTTCCAGCCGGTCGGACAGGGGGCAAAGATATGAATGAATTTTGTGCCTTTGATTTCTTTTGCCTTCTTGAATTTGTTGATTAGATCTTCGGGATAGGCGAGAGTTGCGGTTGCAACATAGGGAATACGATGGGCAATCATAATTTCGGTAATATTCTTTTTCGGCTCAAACTTCGGTGTTTTTTCTGGTGTGGTTGTGGTCCAGGCTCCTTTAGGTGTTGCCGATGAACGCTGGATACCGGTATTCATATACGCTTCATTATCATAACAGGTATAGATGATATCATCATTTCTTTCGGCCGCGCCGGATAATGCCTGAATACCGATGTCAAGTGTTCCACCATCACCAGCCCAAGCCATAACTGTGATATCGGTTTTGCCCTGAATGTCAAGGCCAGCTTTAACACCAGAAGCAGCAATCGCTGCGGTTTCAAATGCGGTATGTAGAACCGGTACATGAAGCGAGTGCATTGGAAATGGCCCATCAATGATTGTCCAGCAACATGCGGGCAAACAAATCATTGTTTTCTCGCCAAGCGCTTTTAATGCGAGACGCATTGCTAAAGCACCACCGCAACCCGGACAAGCGACATGTCCTGGATACATTAATTCTTTTTCGGATACGGTAAATCTCATAATCTTACTCCTCGCCAGATAATCGGCTCTTGCGGTGATTCGCTTTTAAAAGTGTTGTCAATTATCTCATAAATATCGTTAGGGGTCACATCGCGGCCACCGAGTCCAATTACATAATCGAAAATCGGTGGTGCGGCACCAAGACCATATAAGGCGGATTTTATTTCCTGAGCGAAGACTCCGGAATGACCAAAGGACAGGTTACGGTCAATGACCGCAATTTTCTGGGCTTTGTATAAAACCGACCGCAAGTCTTCAAACGGAGTCGGACGGAATAACTTAATTTTTAAAAGTCCGACTTTGCGTCCCTGCTCGCGGATGCCGTCAATCACATTACGCGCAGTGCCGCTGATTGTACCAGAAGTAACAAGAATTACTTTGGCATCTTCACAGCGGTACGGTTCAAGTATACCGTATTTTCTGCTGAACATTTGATTGAATTCGTTATCAATCTCTTTAATGACAATTATCGCTTGTTCGTTTGCTTTTTGAATTTTCGCCCGAATCTCAAAGTAATGGTCAGGGCTGGTTAAACCACCATAAGCTTTTGCTTGAGATATATCAAGTTTAGTTGGTAATTGATAAGGTGGTAAAAACTGGTCAACCATTGACTGTTCTGGAATGTCAACTGGTTCAGAGGTATGGGAAAGAACAAAGGCATCGAGCACGACCATAACTGGCAACAAAACTTTTTCTGCAATCTTGAATGCCTGAATCGTTGTGTCTAAAACTTCTTGATTCGACTCGCAGTATAACTGAATCCATCCCAAATCACGCTGGGATAAAGAGTCGTTTTGGTCAGTCCAAACCGACCAGCCCGGTCCCATAGCACGATTGACATTTGCCATAACGACCGGCATACGAGCCGCGGCTGCCCAATGCAGCATTTCGTGCATCAATGCTAATCCATGTGATGAAGTTGCAGTAAAAGCGCGGGCGCCGGTTGCGGATGCAGCAATACAAGCGGTCATTGCTGAATGCTCAGATTCAACTTTGATAAACTTAGCATTCAGTTTTCCTGATGCACAAAATTCAGATAATAACTCAACAATCTGTGTTTGGGGTGTTATCGGATAAGCTGCGATAACCTGCGAGCGGGCAAGTTGTGCACCATAACTAACTGCATGATTTCCGGTAATGACTTTTTTCATATTATTCTGTCTCCACTTTTGATTCTTCTTTCATAGTTATTGCATATCTTGGACACTCGCGGGCGCAGACCCCGCATCCTTTGCAGAAATCGTAATCAAATTCGTAATCACCATTTTGTTTGATAACTGATAAATCCGGGCAGACAACAAAGCAGTTGTCGCATTTATTGCAGATACCGCAGGAAAAACATCTTTCGACTTCGTCTTTAACCGATATTTTATTATAGCCAAGATGTGCTTCATTGAAATTTTTTTTGCGGTCTTTGACTGGTAGTTCGGCTACTTTAACTTTGTCCGCGTGTTCGAAGTAATCGGTGTTCAGTTCTGAAAATTGGACTGGTCTTTCTACTTTATGCTCGATGTTATGTTCTTCACCCGAAATTTTGAAGGCGACTCTTTTACCGGCACCGAATGCTTCGACTACGGTTTTTGGTCCGGTCACGCAGTCACCAATAGCATAAACATTATTAACATTGGTTCTACCTAAATAATCGGCTTTGATACCCCATTCGGTTTTAGCAACATCCGAAGATAAAATTGTTAAGTCAACCTGCTCACCGATTGCGCTGATGATGGAATCGAATTTCAGAACAAAGTTTGATTTGGGTACGGGCACCGGTCGCCGGCGACCCGATGCATCGGGTTT
>CAZXRM010000197.1:0-2819 GCA_964642595.1 uncultured bacterium | reverse complement strand
GATAAATAGAGAATTGAAAATTTAACAAAATTGTCATTGCGAGCGTGAGCGCGGCAATCTCCAACTTTTTCATTCTGAATATTATCAAGAAAGCACAGACGCGAAGCGTAGATGAAGCAAAGCGACAGCCATGGGTTTGGGTGAGGGTGAAAAATACTGTCTTTGCGAGGCGAAGCCGTGGCAATCTCTGACTTTCTCATTCTGAATATTAACCACGAAAGCACGAAAGGATTTGTCATTCCGAACTTTACCCCGCATCTATGTATAGGTGCGTGGGTTGACACGGAATCCAAAATTAGCCACGGATGAACACGGATAAAACATTACCACAAAATACTTGACTAAACATTGTTAAACTATTATCATTAATAAGAAAAGAGAAATTATGAAACCGAAAATAATTATTCCTAAAGAAAAACTTGCTAATTTATGCAAGAAATATCATATCCGTAAACTCTCAATATTTGGTTCAGTATTGAGAGATGATTTTAACACTAATAGCGATATTGATATTTTAGTCGAATTTGAACCCGAGCATATACCAGGACTTTTAACATTAGCAAGAATCGAACAAGAGTTTTCATCTTTACTTGGAGGGCGTAAGGTTGATATAAGAACTCCTCAAGATTTAAGCCGTTATTTTAGAGACGAAGTTATTTCATCAGCACAAGTTCAATATGCGGAATGAAGATAAAATTCGCTTAAAGCATATGCTTGATGCGGCTCGATTAGCAAGAGATTTTGCTGTCGGCAAAAATAGAAAAGACTTAGATAAAGATATTGAACTTGTCTTGGCGATAATTAAAGCAATTGAAATCATTGGTGAAGCAGCAAACAAAGTAACTGATGAATGTCAAAATGAATATCCGCAAATTCCTTGGATGGAAATAATTGGTATGCGTAATCGTCTTATTCACGCATATTTTGACATAGATTTAGATATTGTTTGGCAAACCGTGACCAAAGAAATTCCAGAAGTTATTGTTGAATTAGAAAAAGCACTCAATAAAGTTAATTAATACTTATATTTTTAACCACGGGTAAACACAGCATTGAAAATTGGAAAATTAATAGGTTGTCTTTGCGAGCGTTAGCGCGGCAATCTACAACCAAATACGACTAATTTCCATTAATATCTATTGAGTTTCTACAAGTTTCCAATTTGTAAATAATCCTTGACATTTAGGGAATTAGAATTATAATAAATAATAGCTCGGCAAAGGAGAATTAAATATGACAGTAAAAAACCTTGATGTAAATCTCAACTTTGTAAATACGAACAAAGAGACTTTACTTAAGGAGTATAAAAATAAGTTCCTTCTTGTTTATGAGGGAAAAATTATCGGGTCATACGATACTTATGAACGTGCTGCTGAAGAGGGTGTTCGTTTATATGGAATTGATGCTGACTTCCTTATTTATCATTTAACTGACCAAGAACCACTCAACTTTGTAATTAGTGCTATATTATGATTAATACTTATCGATACGGTGGTCAAGGAGAAGTAGAAAAAGACGGTAAGAAAGTTACTGTTCCAGTTCCTCCAAGATTTATTTTAAATCGTATGGGTGCTTTTATACAAGTTATAATTACACACCCTAAAATAATTCAAGAAAATCTAAAACAACAAGGAAAAACGGTTCCATCTATTTCTGTTAATGCTTTAATTGATACTGGAGCAAGTGGTACTGTAATAACTCCTCGTGTCGCTGACCAGTTAGGGCTCGTTCACACAGGTTATCAAAAAGTTTCTTCTGTTCAAGATGAACAACAAAGACCTGTTTATTATGGTTTTATTATATTTCCATGGGGTAGGGGTAAGGAAATTCCAATTGTTTCTTGCCCTTTGAAAAACTTTGACTGTCTTATTGGTCGTGATATTTTACTTCATTGGTTTTTCACATACAATGGACCAGATGGTTCAATTGTAATTTGCGATTAAGAAATCTACAATACATTTCCACAAGTTTCTATCTTAATCCTCTTGACTTTTAATATACAAGAATTAGAACATGTTCAAAACAGGAGTTAATTATGAAAACAGTAACTTATAAAAACAAGAAAACACAAAGACAATTTGAAGGTGTTAGAGAAACAAATGAGTTATTGTTAAACAATCCAAATTTACCTAACGAACCTAGAAAATTACGGAAAGACATCGAAAATGGTGAATATATTACTTTTGATGATATTAAAACAAACATAAAAATTACCGAAATAATTCAAGAGTTTCGTAAAGAAATAAAGCAGTTATATCGTAGAAGACTAAAAAATATTATTCTTTATGGGTCGTATGCAAGAAGACAGGCAACTAACGATTCTGATATAGATATTGTCGTTATCTTGAAAGGTGATATTGTACAAGGTAAAGAAATTGACCGAATGAATGATATAATTACAAACATTAATCTCAAATATGGAGTTTTAATTTCAGTCTATCCAATCTCTGAAGATAAATTTGAGCAAGTTAATAGTCCTTTGTTGCTGAACGTGCGAAAAGAGGGTATCGTAGTTTGAAAGAAGTCGAATCACTTCTTAAAAGAGCAGAAAAATATCTTAAAAGTGCAGAATTGCTTTTAAAATCAGAAGACTATGAATCATCGGTCTCAAGAACTTACTATGCGATGTTTTATTCTGCTCAAGCATTGTTGTTGACAAAAAGTTTATCGTTTTCATCCCATAAGGCAGTAATATCAGCTTTTGGTGAGCATTTTTTAAAAACCGGCATTTTACCTAAAGAAATGGGAAGAGAACTCAATCGTACATTTACCAAAAGACAACTTGGTGATTATGAATATATACTGCGACCTATGAGGAC
>CAZXRM010000196.1:0-2861 GCA_964642595.1 uncultured bacterium | reverse complement strand
GCAAAAGGCGAGATGCATTGGTCTTTGACCGCTTATCCGGACAATGCGCAAGCACAGGATGCGGAAATGTCATTAGACGATTTTGCCGAATTTATTTATGCCGCCGGTTATCTTAATGATAAAGACCCAATCAAAAAATGGCAGACAATTGCTAAAGAACAGCATCGCTTAATCAAAGACCTTGCCAAAATTAAGAAAATAACCGTCCGAACCAAAGGTACTGACTTGACTTTGTCAGTCCAGGGCAGAAAATGGATAAGTTGCGAAGGACACGAGAATTTCCCGGACGGCGAAATCTTCACCACACCGATCGAAGACTCACTTGAAGGAGTAATTACTTATGGTTTTCCTTGTGTCTATTCAGGACGGGAAGTGAATGATGTCGTGCTCAGATTTAAAAAAGGTGAAGTAGTCGAAACCAAAGCATCAAAAGGACTTGATTACTTGAAATCAATGATTACAATGGATAGCGGTGCGAAACGAATTGGCGAGTTTGCATTTGGGACTAATTATGGTATAACCAAGCACATTAAAAATATCCTGTTCGATGAAAAAATCGGCGGCACAATCCATCTTGCCCTTGGCTCATGTTATCCGGAAACCGGTGGTAAAAACAAATCAAGTCTGCACTGGGATATGATTTGCGATATGCGCAAAGATGCGGAAGTGCTGGGCGATGGAAAAGTAATTTATAAGAACGGAAAGTTTACGATATAACGATAACAACGATAAAAATAGATTACAACGATGTTCCAATCGCTGACATCTATCCTATATCGCTGTAATCGCAACAAGCGAATCTTTTTGTTATTGACTTTGTCTAATAAATAGGTAGACTTCAGAAAGAAAGGAATATTATGCCGATATTTTATTCGCCCGTTGAAGTAATAGAAATGGCAGTCAGAACTGAAAAGACCGGACAGAAGTTTTATTCTGAAACTGCAAAAAAGACCAAATCTAAAATTTTGTCTCAGTTATTCAGTTTTCTTGCATCCGAAGAAACAAAACACGAGAAAATCTACAAAAAATTATATAACATCATTAAACAAGACCCAAGGGCAATGCCGTATAATCTAGACGAAATGGGTTTGTATTTACAGGCAATAACCGATTCGAAATTTTTCCTGGGCTCGAATAAAGCATTGAGTGCAATCGCAAAGGTAAAAACACCCAAAGCATTGCTTGATTATGCGATACAATTTGAAAAAGAGACAATGTTGTTCTATATTGAAATTCTTAATATGATTAACAGTAAAAATAAACCGCTTGTGCAAAGTATTATCACGCAGGAAAAACATCATATCCGGAAATTAACTTCAATGAAAGACGAGGTATGAACTTATGGCAGAGACTGAACCAATCAAAGCACTGGAAATCGCAATCAGCACTGAAAAACAAGGGTTGAAAGCATATCTTGATTTTGCCTACCAGACTAAAGACCAGTCCGGTAAAAACTTGTTCATCCGTCTGGCAAGTGATGAGTATGACCATATGACAATTCTGGAAAAACAACGCGAGTCAATTCAGGAAAAAGAATGCTGGATTTCCGTGAAAATCGCCAAATCCGAAATTGAAAAACTGATGCCCGGATTAAAATCCAAAATTCAGAAAGTCAAAGGCACTGAAGGTCTGGACCAGATGTCTGCGCTTAAAACTGCTCTCGATATGGAAGACCGGGCAATAAAATTTTATCGTGAACAGGAACAGGCAAGCACTGACCCTAAAGCAAAGGATATGTATCAACGACTCGTGGTAATGGAAAAAGCCCACTACGAACTCATCCAGGCGGAAATTGACTATATTGAAAAGACCGGCTTCTGGTTTGATTTAAGAGAATTTTCATTAGAGCTCGAATAATGAAACCACAAGATTTCACAGATTTTCACAAGATTATAATTCTAAAATATCTGTGTTCATCTGTGTTAATCTGTGGTTAAAATAGGATAAAAATGTACTCAGAAAAAGTAATGGACCATTTCCGTAATCCCCGCAATGTCGGTGAGATTGCAGATGCAGATGGTGTCGGTGAAATCGGCAATCCGGTTTGCGGTGATATGATGACTTTTTATATTAAAGTCAAAGACAATCGACTGACCGATGTCAAATTCAAGACATTCGGTTGCGGTGCCGCAATCGCCGTATCAAGTATGGTCTCGGAAATGGCAATCGGTAAAACAATCGAACAAGCGATGAAAATTACCAATGCCGATGTTGCCGAGGAACTTGGTGGATTACCACCCAATAAACTGCACTGCTCAAATTTGGGAGCAGACGCTTTGCATAAGGCAATTGAAAACTATCAGAGCAAACAAAAAGGTCAAGTTCAATCAAAACCGGAAATCAAAAAGACCGAAAATGCAGAATGTATCTGTCCCTATTGTAAGCAGCCTGTTGCATCCAAAGAACCTTTTTGCATACCCTGTAATATAAAATTACAGAAATGTCCGCATTGCCAAAGTATGATTGCGCATACCGCAAAAGTCTGTCCCAAGTGCGGCAAAACATTATAAACAATTAAGAATCCCAATAGCGGAGGTATAATATGGCAATTGTTGATATAAGTGTTGTCCCGATTGGCACAAGAAATACCAGTTTACACGATTATGTCCGGAAAAGTATCGCAATAATTAAAAAGAGTGGTCTGAAATATCACATCAGCCCGATGGGAACTTCAATCGAAGGCAACCTGTCAGATATTTTTGAACTAATTCTTCAGATTCACAAAGCACAAGTCCGACTTGGCGCCAAGCGTCTGTTGACCACAGTTAAAATTGATGACCGTCGTGATAAAAAACAGACAATGGAAGATAAAATCAAGGCGGTCACATAATATTTGACCTTATATCTAAAATCAGTTATAA
>CAZXRM010000195.1:0-2880 GCA_964642595.1 uncultured bacterium | reverse complement strand
GTCATAATCCGTGCCAGACCATCACAAAAACCGTCGGATTCATCAGTGCCTTTAAGTGTGATAATTGTATTGCCTTTTTTATCAATAAAGATTGAGTTAAGTTTATCGTCAGTTACTTTTGCCAATCCTTCGGAAAACGGAAAGGTCATATAGAATTTCGGCTCGATTACGGTCTTGCCGGTTTTATCAACATAGCCCCATTTATTACCGACTTTCACGCTTGCCAGCCCTTCGGAAAATTTCTGCGCGCCTTCGTATTGGGGCTGGATAATGATTTTGCCAGTCTTATCAATATAGCCATATTTATTCACTAATCTTTTTTCCGGTCCTATCTCGACCTGCATACTAACTACTGCTAAACCTTCGGAAAAATTCTCTGCCCATAAAAATTTAGTTGGAATCACGAGTTTACCGGTTTTATCAATATAACCGTAATAATCACCTGCCCCGCTGCCTGTTTTTACCCATGCTAATCCATCCGAAAAATTAGCAGCAGATGCAAACTGCGGTTCGATTACGGTTTTTCCTTGTTTATTGATATAGCCAATTTTACCATTAACATTTTTATACCATACCATTCCTTCAGAACATTTATTTGCGTAGAGCGTGGATTTTTGCTGGTTAATCACATATTTACCAGTATGGTCAATAAATCCATAATCGGGTATATGGGAAAGTCCGTCAGAAAAGTTTGCAACATCGCTGAACTGTGGTTCGATTACGGTCTTGCCGGTTTTATCAATAAACCCCCATTTCAGTTTTACTTTTACTGCGGCTAATCCATCACAAAAATCACTAGCAAGATTATATTGGGGCTCAATGACAATTTTACCGGTTTTATTGATATATCCGTACTTGCCGTCTTTTTTAATATAGAATAATGGATTTTGGTCTTTTGCTTTTTCCGCAAGCAGAGGCGAAATAATAAAAATAGTCAGAGCAAAAATTAATAAAATTTTATTCATCTTGACTCTAATATCACCAGTCGTCGTCATCATAAAAATAGTCGTCATAATAGTCATCATAATAACCAGAGGTCTGCCAGATGGTTTTACCGGTTTTATCAATATATCCCCAGCGGTATGCGTAGTCAGTATCAGTAAAATATACTTTCGCAATGCCGTTATCAAACTCATTGGCACTGGCGTAAAGCGGTTGAAGTAAAAATTCACCTTTTTTATTAATATAACCGTATTTAGCGGATTGTTTTACATACGCCACCCCATCGGAAAATGAGCCGGCACCTTCATATTTCGGTTCAATTACTGTTTTACCGTTTTTGTCAACATAACCATACTTGCCGTTCTTTTTTATTCTTGCCAGCCCTTCGGAAAAATTCGATGCATCATCGTATTGGACGGGAATAACGATTTTTCCTGATTTGTTGATAAAACCGTACTGAATACCTCGCTTTATATATGCCATACCTTCAGAAAAATAACCAGTTACATCAAATGACTGCTCAATTACAAACTTACCGGATTTATTAATATAACCATAAGGGGTACCGTAAGTTTTATTGACTCTTGCCGATGCCAGACCGTCATGGAAGACACCGATATAATTATATTTGGGTTTAAATATGAATTTACCCGATTTGTCAATTATTCCATACAGACTTTCGGTCCGGACATTTGCCATACCTTCGGAAAATTCACCGGCGCTGGAATACTCGATTGGTATAACAAGCTTGCCGGCTTTATTAACATATCCGTATTTCAGGTTATTTCGGACACATCCCAAACCTTCGGAAAAATCAAAAGCAAAATCATAAAGCGAATCACCGACAAACTTGCCTTTTTTGTCAATATATCCGTAGTGGTTATTTTTTTTAACTACCGCCAGTTCTTCAACAAACTTATTAACGAAAGAAAATTGCGTGTCAATAACTATTTTGCCATCTTTATTGATAAATCCATATTTGGAATTGACTGAAATCGGATATAACGAAGTTGCGTCTTTAGATACTGCCCATGAAGTAATAATTAAAATTGCTAATGCAACATATAATACAAAGTTCTTTTTCATATTCGGTCTCCCATAAAAAATTTTAAAGGAACGCAGATTGACGGATTTTTTAAATATTGGCCCTGACAAATCTGCGTTTATCTGCGTCTTAATATTGATATCTGTATTTATCAGCGTTCGGTTATGTTCCAAACTGCCAGGATGATATATATTTTTCCTGCTCAGGTGTTAGTTTGTCAATTGTTATGCCGAGTGATTTGAGTTTGAGCATTGCGATTTGCATATCGAGTTCTTCCGGCAGTTTGTACACTTTGTTTTCAAGTGTCTTACCTTTTTTGCTTATGTATTCACAAGCAAGTGACTGGTTAGCAAATGACATATCCATTACCATTGCCGGATGCCCTTCGGCGGAAGATAAATTTATTAACCGTCCTTCACCTAATATGTAAATCCGCTTGCCATTTTTAAGTAAACATTCTTCGCAGGAGTGTCGGATTAATCTCTTTTTTACTGTATTTTGGGCTAATTGTTTTTTATTGATTTCCACATCAAAGTGTCCAGAATTACAGACAATCGCGCCGTCTTTGAATTTGAGGAAATGGCGTTTGCTTATCACATCTTCACAGCCAGTTACGGTCACAAAGACATCACCAATTTTGCAGGCGTCGTCCATTATCATTACATTAAATCCATCCATTTTCGCTTCCAGCGCCTTAACCGGATTTACTTCAGTAACGATAATATTTGCGCCGAGTCCTCTTGCTTTATTAGCAACACCTTTTCCGCACCAGCCATAACCAGCAACAACCACAGTTGAACCGGCGAATAAGAAATTAGTGGCTCTTAATATACCATCCAGAGTTGACTGACCTGTGCCATAGCGGTTATCAAATAGGAATTTGGTCTGCGAGT
>CAZXRM010000194.1:0-2884 GCA_964642595.1 uncultured bacterium | reverse complement strand
GATAATCCAGTTGGTGAAACTCTCCGATAGAACAGAAAACTAAACGCTTTTTTGTATGAAATTATTTTAATATCAACCGCCCGAATGTTTTCGGGTCGTATTGAATCGGCACTTGCCAGTCCGCGCTTGATTTGTATCGCGGCTGTTTGCGACGGAAGTTTACACACCATTCATTACCGACATCGGCTTTTGCTTTCAGTTGCTCTAAAGGAATGCGGGCTTCGATTGACCAATAATTTTTACCCTGATAAGTTTTTACTTCATATTCGCCGTTCCACTTCTGGTCAGCCCAATATCCGTTACTTGCAATTTTTTGGTCAAAGACCACACCATTGGGATTAAAATATATCTGATATATCGTGTCCTGGTTTGGGGCAAAGAAATAACCGATGCAATCATCAGCATAAACCGCACCATCACGCTCAGCGGTTTTGGTAGTTATTGCATCAATCTTTAAATCTTTGCAGTAGGCAGCAAGATAGAGATTTTTATCATCATAAGCAAAATAGAAAAAGGTCGAGTCAATCTTGGTTGGACTGCCGTCAGGCGAGAATAGCCGGCAAACCGGTTTTTGCCACACCGGTTCATTTATTTTGCCATCAATGAACGGCGGTTTTTCGGTCTGATTGCAATTAGCGGTTCGGCTGACGGCTAATGATTTCTTTACTTCGTAATATTTGTCTTGAGCATACGGAAATTTTAAAGAAACTTCCGGCACCGGATATAATTTCTTTTTATTTTTTACGATAAACTTATAAATCGTACTGTCATTAGGCGCGACCTTTATAAGTTGTGCCGAAGGTTTGATTGACCAGGATTCATTCGTAGTCCAGGACAATGTATCTTCAATAGTCAAAGTAGAATTAGGGTTAATTATTTTAACAGTGAACATTGTATCAATTACGGAAAAATCATCTTTGACCAGCACCGATTTATCAAAGACAATTCCAGCACTGTTAATCTTATTGATATTGATAACATCAAAGATTGAGACTTCATCCCAGGGAAATACACTATTAATTTTAATTGGTGCAATTGAGATGCCATTTTTATCAACCGTGACCCAGGTAAAATGATATAAAATGCCGGTTGGTCCAGCGTCGGTCGCACCGCCAGATGAACCGACACAAGTATAAAGAATGTTATCAATCTTACCGCTGAAATACTCGTGGGTATGTCCGTTAAATACCGCATCAACTCCAAAGTTTTTGAAAAGCTGGTGTAAAGTATCGGGTTTGCCTTGTGCGATTTCATCTGCCCAGAACGGCTTGTGATAAAAGACAAAAGTATATGATGCTTTCTGATTTTTCTTTAAATCATTAATCAGCCAGGAAATCTGGTCTTTGGGAATATCTTTCGACGCATCCCAGCGACTGACATCAAGCATCACAAAATGAATTCCATATTTATCAAAGGAATAATAAGGTTTGCCGACATACCGCTCGTAAAATATGTAAGAAGTATTATCCCAGATATCATTGTTGCCCGGCACATAATAAACCGGCATCGAGAGTTTTTTGATAAGCGATTGGTACTCCTGCCACCGGCTGTTTATTTCAACAGTATCTTTTGCCGGTCCTTCAATCATATCACCGACCGTCAATACAAAATCGGGTTTTATTTGCTCGATTTCTGCAATGATTTGTTCGTAAATATTGGGTTGGGCTTCACCGGTCCGGTCGCCGATTACTGCAAACCGGATTGGTCGCTGTATTGGTTTGGCATAACCGATAATTACAAATAAAACCAATAAACAGAATATCTTTTTCATATCTTTCCTTTACCACTGTCTTGGCTTGCATATGATTTCGGCGATTTGGGTGTCAAAGAATTTACGACCATACGCGGGATAAACTACAACCGCTGTATCAGCGCCATTACCAGTTCCGGCAATTGCGATTACCTCTTTGCCGAACGGAATCAGACCAGCATCAAGTGCCATTATCGCAATCTCGACACAAACTTTCATTCCTTCGCCAAATGTGCGATAAACATTTGCCGCAATCTCACCTGTGTATATCCCGCCGAATTCCATTCTCATTGCCCGTGCAACACCAGAAAAGTAATGTGTGCCACGAAAGACTTTAATCCCCTTTGCTTCTAATAATTTCTTGGTTTCTTCAGTTAATTCAAACTGACCGGGTTTTTCAAAGCCGGCGTGATGCGTGACGCAGACGATATTTAACCCTTTAATTTCCATTTTTGCTACCTGTTTTGCGGTAAAGCCCTTGGATGATGCAACAACGATATCTTTAATCTTTAAATCCTTTGCTCTTTGTAATGCGAGTTTGAGAGTCGCATCAGTATTTTGCTTGCCGGGTTTTGGGAAATAGGTTGTATTAATTTCGTTTTTCATATATATCCTCCAATTATTAACCACGGATTAAACTGATTAAACGGATATTTTGCAGAAAACATAGAGAACACAGAAAAATCCCTCTCAATCCCCCTTTGAAAAAGGGGGAAGAAAGGGGGATTTAATGTATCTTGTTCAATAAACGCAGCGTCTTCAGTGGTCAAGTGCCTCTTGTATAAATATAAAGCAGCGGGTAAAAATATTCCCGCTGCTTGGCTAGTCTTATTTATACTTGTTTGGTTGGTTTGAAATATAGTATGTCCGTGATTTTGCCTTCGCGTTTTGCTTTGGGCTTTAGAACCGCGCAGACCCGCATTCCCATGCAAAGTTCTTCAACATTAGTTTCACCCAGTTTATGAACAATGCTGGTTGTAGCGCCATCAAGGTTGATAAGCCCGACTAAAATCGGTTCTTCAAGTTTGTTACCATTCAAGTCAATATGAACACAGGTGAACGATTCAAGTGTCCCGCACTCAGCAACTTCAACATACTCGTCAAGTTTTTCAAAGCATTGCTCGCAGTATATTT
>CAZXRM010000193.1:0-2901 GCA_964642595.1 uncultured bacterium | reverse complement strand
TCGCCTTTAATATCGCCTTCGATAACAAAGATTTTTAACTTATTTTTAAAATGGGTAACCGTCTTTTCAATTAATGCGGTCTTGCCCGAGCCCGGTGCGGACATTATATTTATCGCCGTAATTTTTTCCTTATCGAATATTTTTCGATACTCGTTGGCTAACGCATCATTCGATGCTAAGACCCGGCTTAGAACTTGTATTCTTGGCATACTTAAGACAAAATTATATACCAAAGATTAAATACCAAAAACAAAAATGAAAAAGTGAAAATGTTTAGGTTTTTAATATGTGTTTTTAATATTTGATTTTTAATATTTAATATTTCTTTTGTTACCATTTAAAACTCTTATCAATAATCGTATCGTCTCGTTTTTCACCGACCGATAAGATTGCGATTTTGCAGTGTATCAGTTCTTCGATTTTCTCAATATAGATTCTTGCATTCTTTGGTAAATCCTGGATTGAACGAATTCCTTTGGTCGGAGCTTGCCAACCCTGCATTGTAATATAATCTGGTTTTAAGTCTGAGCACAAATCCGGGTCAAAATCTTTTACTCTTTCATTTTTATATTTATATCCAACACAAATGTTAATTTCCTTAAACTCATCCAGCACATCAAGTTTGGTCAAAGCAATATGTCTCATCCCGTTGACTCGTGCTGTGTATCTGACTAACGGCGCATCAAACCAGCCACATCTCCGCGCACGACCAGTCGTCGCACCAAATTCACCACCTCGGGTCTGTAATATTTTGCCAGTCTCATCAAATAACTCGGTCGGAAAAGGTCCCATTCCAACACGAGTTGTATATGCTTTGGCAACACCGATAATATCGTCAATCCGCGAAGGACCAATTCCCGAGCCAGTGCAAATTCCGCCAGCGGTCGGCGATGAGGATGTGACAAACGGATAAGTACCAGAGTCAATATCTAACAAAGTTCCCTGCGCGCCTTCAAATAAAATCTTTTTATTCTCTTCGTAAGCGTTGTTAATATAATCCGAACCATTGATAATCATCTCGCCAAAAAACTCAGCAAATTCGCAGTACTGGTCATAAATCTCTTTCTCGGATAATGGCTCGGCTTTATACAGTTCCATTAGCATAAAGTTTTTCTGCGCCAGGTTGCGCTTCAGATGGTCGCCAAATGTCTCTTCATCTTTTAATTCACCGAAACGGATGCCGATTCTCGCATATTTATCTTCATACGCTGGTCCGATACCGCGGATGGTCGTGCCGATTTTTTTATTGCCTAATGCCTGTTCCAGGCATCTATCAATCGCTTTGTGATAAGGCAGGATAAGATGAGTTTTGGAATCAATGAACAACCGCTTGGTATAATCAATATTGGCTTCTAATAATTGGTTTAGTTCTTGTTTTAGCACTTCCAAATCTAATACACAGCCCCGACCAATTATACAAGTTGCTCTCTCATTTATTATACCGGATGGAACCTGGTGAAAAATAAAATGATATTTATCCCAATAAACCGTATGACCCGCATTTGGTCCACCCTGATAACGAATAATGACATCCGAATTCTGGGCTAAGAAATCAATTATTTTACCCTTGCCCTCATCACCCCATTGCAGACCAATTAATGCTAAACTCGCCATTAGAAATTATATCCTGCTGATATTTTCCAGTTTTGAGTCGGGAAGTCGTATATAAATCCGTCGTATGAGACATCAACCTGAAAGCCCTTGAATTGAAAACCCATGCCCAAAGTCAAACCAACTTTGCTGGCGAAGCTTCCGTGGTCTTTGGTGAATAGAAAATCGGTCAGGGCAATATGTTCTTCTGAACCACCCTGATTTACAAGAATGCCGCCGCGCTGACCGGAAATATCTTCGAAATAACCAAGCCGGACGGTTGCTAAATCGTAAAATTGCGCTTCAATGCCCAGACTCTTCCATGCTTCCCATAATTCATAATTTAATTTTTCGGCAAATGTTTTGGTACCGGATTCGTCATAGAACATACCAACCAGCACTTTAGTAATTTCCGGTGCGATACTCAGTTTGACGATCTGATTCTGAAGCGGTGTATATCTAACACCCAATCTTAACATTCTTGGCAATGGGTCGGCTTCACCAGTTGAAGTGTAGGAAATATTCGGTCCAATATTTAAAAGTGCCATTCCGACATTTAAATTGTGTAATGGCTTATACAATGCACCGGCGTCTAAAGCCCAGCTTAAACCAGTGCCGCCGGCATCAATGCCAAGTTCCGGCATCGCCCGCCAGACCCAGTCCGGGACAAGATACGAATAGATAAACTTTGCGCTCACTCCGGTTGATAGTTTGGGATTGACCTGAAATCCGTAACTGGCGCCAATCGAGACATCGAATGTCGTATATTCACCGAGCGGATTACCTGAA
This sequence comes from uncultured bacterium, assembly GCA_964642595.1. Lineage (GTDB taxonomy): Bacteria > Hydrothermota > Tepidihabitantia > Tepidihabitantales > CAIPLT01 > CAIPLT01. Next base: position 522 of record CAZXRM010000193.1, on the reverse strand, counting down.
CCATCAATCACTTCGGTTTTACCGGTGGTCAGATAGATTGCATTAAATCCGATCGTCCCCTGATTTTTCAAGTTGCGGCTGAAACCAAGATACTCGTAGTACATATCCGGATAAAGTCCGGGTAACCAATTTGCATGCATCACGGTTACCGAAGAATTATTCAAAAATCCTAAACCACCCGGATTATAATACATTGAACTCGCATCATCGGCCGTGGCTGTAAACGAACCCGCCAGACCGGTCGGTCTTGCTCCGGGCCAAATCATTAAAAACACTGCGCCCGGATACTGGCTTGCTGCATAGAAAATATTGACGAAAATCAATAAAGTTATTCCAATTGTTTTATATCTCTTCACAAAGGTCCTCCTGAAAATAGTAAACAGCATACAGTGGACAGGAAAGAGGTTTTCCTTTGCTCTGCATTGTGTTTGCTATGTTTTTTTTGTATTTTAACAAAGACCTTTAGTTTTCGATAGTAGTTAATATTATAAAATATTTATTTTAATTGTCAAGGGTTAAACC
>CAZXRM010000192.1:0-2919 GCA_964642595.1 uncultured bacterium | reverse complement strand
GCATCACGGATAGCATTGGCAATGGTTTTAGCACCACAAATGACTGTGCCTTGTAAAAAATCAGTGCCACTCTCACCATTCATAATATCACCGCTTGCATAAATCACTGTTATTAAAGGAGGTTGCTGCCAATTATATTCATATTTTTTATTTCGTGCATATTGGCGGGCGGATATTTTCTGGTTGGTATTAAAGGTATTTTTAATGATACTGTCAAGTTCATCTTCGTAACAATACCTGTCAATCAGTTTATTTGCTTTTGCCTGCTGAGCCGAAAAGAAACCATAGTTTATTTTAGATTCGACTTCGGTTTGAGTAAGATTCCGGTCTTGAGCAATTGTGCTGGAGATATTTTGATAATAATCATCAAGTATCGAATTTATTACTTCACGGTTTGCCAGAGATGTGGAATCAGCCGCGACCATTTCCGGTGCGGATTTGTATTTACCGACATTTTCATACTCGGCTTCAATGCCAAGTTTATCGAGAGTTCCTTTTAAGAGCATCACACGCGATGCAACTCCGGGAATTGTAATGTCGGATAAAGGATGAGTAATAATTTCATTCGCACTGCATGCTAGGTAATAACTGACATTTGAAAGTGACGGCGCATAAACGATAATTTTTTTACCCTGCTTTTTAAATTCATAAAGAACCGATTTGATTTCCTGGGCAAGGGCAAGACTCATCTGCGGTGATTCTAATTTTAATATCAACCCAGTGATGCTTTTATCATCTTTTGCTTTGTTAAGCGTGTTTAATATTTCATATGAAGTCTGGCTGACTGAACTACCGAGTAAACTGAAACTTGGTTTGACATCCGCGATTGAACCGCTGAGAGTCATCTCCAATATTTTCTGAGTTGCCGAGACAATTGACCTTCGGTTTTCCATATCATAGCGAAAATAACCAGCCCAATTCTTTTTCGCACCAGATTCAAATTTTGAATTCAAGTTTGCACCAAGACCAAAACTTAAAAAATTCACTCCTGCCTGTAATGAAAAATCTTTGTAACGGTTGAATTTTGCCTTTATTTCAAAACCGTCAATCGGCTCGGCTTCAAATCCGATTATCGGATTCCTTAAATCATCGGTATAAGTGTCATAAGTAATTGTAATACGGTCGGTCAATGGGCGAATGCCGATGCCGACAATATATTGCCGGGAAATAGTTTGTCCGATACTGCGCACCATTGCGCCGGCTGAAAGAAATTTAATCGGGCGTGTCATTATTCCGGCATTCCAATAATGTTTACCTTCAATATTTATATGACTCATCCCTAAGGCAAAGGCATCGGTTATTTTGCTGCCCCAGCCCAATCGGTAGTTTTTCAAATCAGTAAACGATATTGCCGAAGTCTGGGTCTGTAAAATAAATGTCTGATTGTTCCAGAATTTTATACGGTTACCGGTTGCGTCATAGTTGCTGAAATTATACAAATAATAGAAGTTAAAACTTCGACCGATTCCCAAGCCAGCGGGATTACTCAATATTGCCAAAGCATCGTCGGTCGTAGCAACAGATAAAGGCAGTTCTGGAGTTGAAAGTGATAACAGGCACGATAATAATATTACAAACATTTATGCTCCTTTTTTCTCTTTTAATTTTATGAACCGGACTTTATTATAGAATTTTTTGGGAACCGCAATTGTGATGACTGCACAGCGGTCGAGTAATTTTGCATCCAGAACTTTCTCAACCCGTCCATTACAGACAATTTTACCCTGCCGGTCTAATGCATAGACGATATCACTTTTTTTCGGACGGGGCGTAAATTCATAGGGCAGGGATATTGCAGATTCAGTTTTGTTGTAATTCTTGTTGACGACAAAGATTGCCAGACCTGGACAGCGTGCAATGCACAATGTGCAGCCGTTGCAGGCATCAAAATTGACCTGCGGAATATTGGTAATATCGCCATAAATCTTTATTGCTTTGCGGGCGCAGGCATCAACACAAGGATTACAGGGAATATTCTCTATACACTCGACAATCACTACTGGTCCTTTGTCAAACCGTGCCTTGTTTGGAAGCAGTTTTTTCTCTGTTAAGTCAGCTTCGCTTACGATACCTGTTTTCTGATAAGATAATTTTGCCATTGTCAAATAAACTAAATTAAATAATAGATATAATAAATGAAATCAAGCCGGTGTCAAGATTAGACAGAAACTAAAATCAGGTTGACATAATGAGCGATTGCTCTTAAAATCTTAAGATAAATATGCGGTTCGGCTTTCATATTTCAATTGGCGGCGGTTTTAAGAAAGTTGTGGAGCGGGCACTCAAAAAAGAATGCCAGACAATCCAACTTTTCTCTCGTAATCCAAGGGGCTGGGATTTCAGTCCGCTGGATAAAGATGATATTACCGAGTTTCATAAGCAAATTAAACAAGCTGATATCAGTCCGATTTTTGTGCATATGCCTTATCTGCCTAATATTGCCACAAATAATAAAGATATGTATAAAAAGTCAATAGCTTCATTGATTGCCGAGATTAAGCGTTGTGAGACAATCGGTGCACATTTTCTAATTATGCATATTGGCAAAGGTTTGGGCAGTTCTTTGGAACAGGCATTAGAGAAAATCAGTGACGGAATTAATATTGCATTTAAGAAAATTGATAACTCGGTCAGATTGCTTTTGGAAAATACGGCAGGGATGGGTTCGGAAATCGGGTCAAATTTTTCTCAAATCAAATCAATCTTTGATAGGGTAGATGATAAAGACCGGCTGGGTGTTGTGATTGATACGGCTCATATCTTTGAAGCAGGTTATCCGATTCATTTCAAAGATGGTTTAAATAAAACTCTCAAAGAGTTTGACCAATTGATTGGAATTCAAAAATTGCATTTATTGCATCTTAATGATTCTAAAACCGATTTTGGTTCAAGGGTTGATAGACACTGGCATATTGGTGA
>CAZXRM010000191.1:0-2955 GCA_964642595.1 uncultured bacterium | reverse complement strand
GTATATGTCAATTACTATTAGACTTTGAAAACCAGTAAAAGAATCAAATAAAATCAATATGCCAATATCTTGACTTTCATACCAATTCCGATAAAATAGAAGTCTATGAGAATGCAGGTAAGTGCGACCCGAATGGAATTATTACGATTACGGCGGCGGCTGGTCGTTGCCCGTCGCGGTCATAAACTCTTAAAAGACAAGCAAGAGCAGTTGATGCACAAAATTCTCGAATTGATTGCTATTATCAAAGGTGAGCGCTCACGTTTAGCTCAGCACCTGCAGCTTATTCATCAGCAATTAAGATATGCCGAAGCAAGTTATGGTCCGGCTAATTACAACAACGCTTTGAGCGTGTCCGGCAGAACAATGCAACTCGATATCGGAGTCCGTAATATTGTCAATACCAATGTGCCGACTATCAAAAATCTCGAATTTTCCGGTTCGCTGCTGAATTATGACTTTACCACGACCTCGGCTGAAATAGACTCTGCCCTGTTTTCTTTAGACGAACTCCTGCCGTCACTATTAAATATGGCGGTTAATGAGAAAACCCTGGAACTATTAGCTGAAGAACTAGAGCGAACCCGACGCCGGGTCAATGCTCTGGAATATGTATTGATTCCATCGCTCGAAGAAACTATCAAATACATCACAATGAAACTATCTGAAAACGAACGGTCGGGCTTAACCCGCCTGATGCGCTTAAAAGAAATCATCCGCGGAGAATAAAAATGATACCAGCGATGAAAACCGATGACAACGATATATCGCTGTTATCTTATAAAATCGCTGTAATCGTTGCGGTTTAATATGAAACGACCAATTTTTCTCGTTGTGACGCTCTTGGTTATTGTTATCACTTTGATACCTCTGCCCAAAAAAATTCAGAACAAAGCATCGGGTTGGGATAAACTAATTCACTTCTCGATTTTCGGTTTGCTTGGATTTTTTGCCCAGGCGTCAATCTCGCTCTTTTCATTATTATACGGCGGATTTCTGGCTGTGGTTACTGAATTTTTACAGAAATTTATTCCCGGTCGAGCACCCGATATGGTTGACTTCAGTACCAATATTATGGGCGTTGTCATCGGAACCAGTTTATGGGAACTGGTGAGAAAAACAAAAGGATAATGAAAAAAAATACCACGAAAGCACGAAATAAAGAAAACACAAAATTTAAAGAGAATAATTTAACACCGAAATCACTGAAAACACTTAAAAATCTCGGTGTTATTCGGTGTTGTTCAGTGTTTAATATTTTCGTGCCCTTCGTGTCTTCGTGGTAAATTAAGTATTATGATATTATCTAATCCCAAAGGCACGCAGGACTTTCTACCCCAGCAGAGCCGGCAAAAACATTGGATTGAAACAAAGTTTCGGGAAACGGTTGCGCTTTACGGTTTTTCTGAAATCGTCACCCCGGTTTTTGAACACACTGAATTATATTTGCGTTCAACCGGACTCTCAACTGATATTGTGACCAAACAAATGTACTCATTTGTTGACAAAGGCAACCGCGAATTATCTTTACGGCCTGAAGGAACACCCGGAGTGGTAAGAGCGGTCTTGCAATATCAGTTAAAATTACCGGTGCGGTTATTTTATATCGGTCCGATGTATCGTTACGAGCGTCCGCAAAAAGGAAGGTACCGGGAATTTTATCAACTGGGTGTTGAAACAATCGGCGAAGCAATCCCAGAAACCGACATTGAAATAATCGAGATGGGCAATCGGTTCTTTAATAACCTTGGACTTTCTAATGTTATAACCAAAATAAACAGCGTTGGTTGTCCAATCTGCCGTCCCAAATTCCGCAACCAACTCAAGATGTTCTTGGATAAAAATCTTAGTGATATCTGTGAAGATTGCAAAGTACGGGCAGAACAGAATCCATTAAGAGTCTTTGACTGTAAAGAAGAGAAATGTCAGGACATTTATCGCGATGCGCCCAAAATTACTGATAATCTATGTTTTGATTGTCAGAATCATTTTCAGGTTGTTTTAAATGAACTGGCTGAGCGCAAAATCCCGTTTGAACTGAACAAGATGATGGTGCGCGGGCTTGATTATTATACCCGCACTACTTTTGAATTTGTTTTAACTGATTCTAAAGAACTTGGCTCCCAGGATTCGCTCGGCGGTGGCGGAAGATATGATAATTTAGTCGAGGATTTCGGCGGACCCAAAACCCCGGCAATTGGCTTTGCATTGGGTTTAGAAAGAATAATGCTTGCGCTCGGCGCTCCAACCAGCATTAAAAAGCTCGTTTATATCATTCCGCTTGATTCCAATGCTTACCAGCACGGCAAGCAGCTTGTCAGCACTTTGCGTAATGCTAATGTTTCAGCAATGCTCAACAATCCGGATAAAAACTTAAGAGCCGGTTTAGGCACTGCTGATACTTTGTCCTGTAATTATGTAATCATCATCGGTTCAAACGAAATGAATAAAAAAGTCTATACTCTAAAAGACTTAGTCAAAAGAACCCAGCAGGAAATCCCGCAAGACAAGATTATTGAAACTCTGAAATTGTAATACATTTTTAACCACTGATTAAACAGATTTGACGGATTTTTCTTTCAAACACTGAAAAACACCGAATCCACTGAAAAACCATTATGACAAACACCGAAAAATACCAATTGTCACCGATTTTCTTTTCGATGTCTTCAGTGATGTTTGGTGTTAAATTATTCACTTGGTTTTCTTTCATCCGTATAATCGGTATAATCCGTGGTTTCATTTTCTATGGGCTTACCCCATTTAACACCACATCTCATTTTAGATGACATTCCCAATTTCATCCATCACCTCATCACACATCCCTTGTCAGAAACCCTTTTTCTAACAACCTTGCATTTCAAACGACCCGCACATTTACTTGTCTTTTTAGATAACTAATTTCAAGTCTTTGTAAATGACTTACTAAAAGTGTTTTTCCCCGTCTTCCACCCC
>CAZXRM010000190.1:0-2958 GCA_964642595.1 uncultured bacterium | reverse complement strand
AAGTCAAAAATCCAGTCAAATTGGACGACTTTTATGACCCCCTGGATAAAGGGGGTGATACTACAGACGCAAGCCCCATACCTGTTTCCAGACGGAAACAGGAATTTCAAATTTCTAATTTCTAAATCCTAAATAAAATCAGCCACGGATGAACACGGATTAACAGAGAAAAAGAACTATAAGGAATCCATGAACACAGGAAAAGAAAATTCTTGGTTTCCTGGCTTCTTTATAAAAATTTACTCTGTGCCTTTGTGCCTCTGTGGTAAATTCTTTTCCTAAATATCAAAGAGCAGTCCCCAAAGGGGAATTTCAAATGTCTAATTTCTAATGTCTAAAAACTATCGAAATGCAAAGAACAAAACTTTCTGTCATGCTGGACTTGTTTCAGCATCTCATGTACTTGAGACCCTGAAATAAATTCAGGGTGACAATTATTTCATTTGACATTCAGTCATTAGAAATTCATTAGAAATTTAAAATTCAAAATTAGAAATTTCTAACACTTGTGCTATTATACCATAAAATAGTTATCTTGTCAATAGCGAGTTTATGAGTTGTCGAACTTTGAGTTTGTGAGTTATGAGTTGTTATAAAATATTTGTCGGGCTTGACTTTATTTTTATTTTGGATTATAAAGATAAGTAAGAAGAAATATTTAAATTATGAACAATAAAGGAGCGATATGAAGTATTTTCAATTGTCAATTTTATTATTAGCATCGTTTTTATCGGTATATGCATATAATACTCCAATAAATTACAGTAGGTCGGTTTTGCTAATTTCGCCTAATGGCAATGAATGCTGGGCCGGAGGAAGTACACAAATCATCAAGTGGTCTTCGAGTGATTCGGGATTTGTTAAATACCGGTTAATTTTATCAAGAAACGGAACATCGTTCACAGATACGATTGCATATAATATCGCACCGGCGGAAACGATTTATAACTGGATTTTACCGGTTTTAAATCTTAGCACCTGCCGAGTCAAAATACAAACACTCGATTCGGTGAATAATATCGTCTCGGAAGATGTAAGTGATGCAAATTTTTCGATTGATTCCGAACAACCCGGAATGTTCAATTTAATTTTTCCGTATAACAGCACCTGGGCGGGTGGTCTTCCCAAATTCATCTGGCAGAAACCAGCGGATGTTTCACCGTTGTATTATCAGTTGTTTGTTGACGGTTTGTTGAAAAAAGACAGCATCAATGATACGACATATACTTTATCACCGCCCCAGCTTTCTGAAGGGTGGCGAACCTGGTTTATCCGTGCATTTGACCGAATCGGATTATGGCGGCAATCAACGCAAACCTATTCGGTACGAATTGATACAATACCGCCCAATTCTTTTAATCTTATTTCGCCGAATGACAATATCTGGACCACCGGCTCGGATTTATCGTTCAGTTGGCAGGCATCATCAGATAATGGCAGCGGTTTGTTAAAATACCAGTTGTGGATTGACAATGGTTTACACCGGGACAATATTTCGATTAACCAAACTTCAACCAACTATGTCGGTAATTTGCCGTCGGGCAATCATTTCTGGCAGATTAAAGCAGTTGACAGCGCAGGAAATATGCTGGTCTCGAACCAGACCAGAATTTTGAAATCAGATAATACGCAGCCCGAACCATTTAATCTGACATCGCCAATTGATTCATCCTGGATAAACCAACATTATCCGAGATTTTTCTGGCGTGCTACTCAAGATACCAATGTCGGATTAAAATCATACAAGTTATGTTTGTATAATCAGGGTTTTGGCGTAAACTGGTCTCGCGCTTGTTCATCGGCTGAATGGTCAAACCGAAGACAACACGCATCAGTCGTTTTTAATAATAAGATGTGGGTGCTGGGCGGTTCTTATTCAAGCAGCAGCGAAAGAAACGATGTCTGGTATTCGTCAAACGGGATAATTTGGTCTCGCGCCTGTTCTTCCGCCGGCTGGTCAGCGAGATACGGACACAGTTCAATTGTCTTTGATAATAAAATATGGGTAATTGGCGGTTATGATAATAATTACCGGAACGATGTATGGTATTCAAGCGACGGAATAAACTGGACCCGCGCCTGTTCTTCGGCGGCCTGGTCGGGAAGAAGATTTCATACATCGCTCGTTTTCGATAATAAGATGTGGGTAATCGGCGGTTATGGCGGTGGTTATAAGAATGATGTCTGGTATTCGATTGATGGTGCAAACTGGACACAGGCAACTGCTTCAGCCGGCTGGGTTGCACGAAACGGGCATACTTCAGTTGTTTTTGATGGGAAGATGTGGGTGATTGGCGGTTACAGCGGTACATATAAAAATGATGTCTGGAGTTCGAATAATGGCATAAACTGGACCCAGGTTTCGGTATCTGCCGGCTGGACCGCAAGAAGATACCATACATCAGCGATTTTTGATAATAAGATATGGGTGCTCGGTGGTTATGATAATAGTTATTCATACAAGGATATCTGGTATTCGAGCAATGGAACAAACTGGTTAAAAGCAACTGATTCAGCCCAATGGTCAGCGAGATACGGACATACTTCGCTTGCTTTCGATAATAAAACATGGGTGCTCGGCGGTTATGACGGCAGTTTTCGTAACGATGTCTGGTCTCTGAATAATTATGCAGACACAATCATCGTTAACCCACCAGACACAAGCGTAGTCTTTGCTAACTCGCTTATTGACGGCAAACATCCCTGGGAAGTTTTGGCTTATGACAGTCTTGGTAATTGCCGAAATTCCAATCAATTGTGGAGCGTTTATATTGACTCGACACCGCCAACTTCTTTTAGTTTATTATCACCAGCCGACAGCGCAATCAGACAAATTCAGACACCGACTTTTATATGGCATAAAAGCAGTGATGCGGGAATCGGATTCAGAAAATACGAATTGTGGATTGATAATATAAAAAATATTGACAGTCTTGGACAAAATGATACCGCGACTGC
>CAZXRM010000189.1:0-2962 GCA_964642595.1 uncultured bacterium | reverse complement strand
GACAAATCCTTTATTAAACCAAGCCAGCACAAAATTTGACTGGATTTCAATCGCCTTGTCGTAATCGGCAAGGGCTTGTTCATATTGGCCGGTTTTGGCACAAGAAAAACCTTTGTTAAACCATGCCAATGCCGAATCCGGTTTAAGTTCAATCGCTTTCTCATAACTTTCGATCGCCTCAGTAGTGCGATTATGTTTATCTAAAACCAGACCTTGATTAATCAACTGGTGCACATCTTTCTCTTTTCTCCCCTTGGTAAAAGAGCGAATAAAATAAATCACGACCGCAATGATTATTAGTAATGCAAATAATATTAATATTTTCATCAATGACTAAATCTTTGTAAACTACTAGTTAATTTATACTATTCGATATGTTTTTCGATATAGGTCGTCTTGGCGACTTTTTCGATGTAGTTTTCCAGCCGTTCTTTAAGATGGTCTTCATACAAATAATTTCTGATTTCGTCCTGAATCTCGGTCAAATCAAGAATTTTCTCTTCCTGCTTTTGCACTACTTTGATTAAGTGATACCCGTGCTCGGATAAAACCGGTTCTGACACATTACCTTGTGATAAAGATTGAATTGCACTTCGGAATGGTTCTTGCAAACCAAAGATATAAAATTGTCCCAGATAACCACTGCTGTCTTTGGTCAAAGGGTCATCGGAATAAATTTTAACAATTGAATCAAAGTTAGCGCCTTTGATTAAATTAGCGCGGATTTTCTGAGCAGTCTTTTTGGTCTGCAGTGTATCGTCACGGCTGATTTGAACTTTAACCATTATGTGACTCAGCTCAATATTTTCACCTTTACTGCTGATAACCTTGATAATTTCATATCCGTTACGCGAGCGAAATGGTTGAGATACCTCGCCGGTTTTCATATTGCTCACTACTGCCTGCACTTCGGGTTGCAGCAGGTCGGTTTTTATTTTGCCCAGATAACCGCCGCGGTCTTTGGTCAACTGGTCTTCCGAAAAACTCTTTGCTACTTCTTCAAAATCACCGCCGCGCAGAATGATATCATATATCTCGGATATTTTTTTCTGCCCGTTTTCTTCGGCTTGGGTTGACGGTTTAACAATAAACAGTATATGCGCTAAAGTCACCTGACCCGGCTGCCGGGCAACCGAATCTTTATTGGCATCGTAGAACTTTTTAATTTCGGTCGGGGTTATATTAATCGTGGTCAACCCTTTTTTCATCATTAGTTTTTGGCTGACCAGACGCTTTCTGATATCGGTTCGGTAGCGCTCGCGCAAAATTCGCTCGTTGATTCCTTCTTTGACTAACGCATTCTGAAATTCCTGCTCGTCGTTAAATTTTTGCCGGAGTGCTTGGATGTTTTTTTCAACTTCATCCTCGATTTCATTTCGGCTCACATCAACCGTCTCTCTTTTTGCCTGGTCTAAAATCAGGCGGTTCTTAATCATTTCGTCCAGCACCTGAAGTTTTAACTCCGAATCAGATGCTGGCGATTGGTGCATCATCTTGAGAAACTCGACTCCTTCGGTTAATTCGCTTTCCAGAATAATCTCGTCGCCGACCGTTGCCGCAATTCGATCGGCAATATTTGATGCCGATGCGAGATTAATAACCAAAAAATAAAAAATCAAAAACCAAATCTTTACGATTTTATTCATCCGTGATAATCCGTGGCGTTTTTATTTAAAGAATACTTCCGGCGATTGCTTGATTTTCACTTTTTTCTTGAGTTCATTTATCATTGTATCAAGCATTTCCCGGCTCTTACGGTACTGCAGAATGGAATTGATGTATTCTTCGACTTCTGCCAGAGTAATATCTTTCTTCACTTTCTTCTTATCCGTAACTTTTATAATCTGATAACCTTCAGTTGACTTAATCACATCCGAAATTTGTCCAGTCGGTATCTGAAAGATTTTTTCTTCTAAAGTCGGGTCGCCGCCCTGTCTTGGGTCACCAAAGCCCCGCGCTAAATACTTTGATTCTGCACCTTTTTCCAAAACGCGGTCCTGCGAAATATCCTGCGCCATTCTCACAAAATCCGCCCCGGCTCTGAGTTGCATCAATACGCGATAGGCTAAGCTCTCATTGCTTACCACAATCCGCATAATTTTAACCTCGTTCAGAAAACTTTCTTTATTGAGCGTGAAGTAATCGAAAATCTCCTGGCGGTTGACCGCAACACTTGCCATCTCTTTTTCCAATAATGCGTTCACGACCATCTCTTTTTCCAGTTGTTTCAGTTGAACCTGCAATGTTTCATCGTTATTTATTTTTTTAAGCAGTGCTTCCTGATACAATAATTCAGTGTTGACCCATTTATCAATCAGTGCGCTGATATTATCTTGAGTTAACTGGACCCCGCTCGGAATCTGAACCATCAGTTCTTTCTTAGTTAACTTGGCATTGCCAACCGATGCTAAGACCGGTTCGTTTTTCGGGCAGCTGATGATTAACAGACATAACAATAAACTAGAACCGATAACTATTTTACTTGTTTTTGATATAATCATTATATTATCTCCTATTTCTTTGCTGCTTTTTTGACGCTCATTACTAATTTATCATTAATCTCAATCTTTGCCTGTGATTTCAAATTATCAACGGTCTGTTGATATATCTCCTGTCGTTTTGGTGCGAATAATTCCTGTCGAATCATCGGCTTCACCTCATCCAATTTACTCTTTCCGTATTTATCCTTATTCGTATTGTAATAATCTTCAATCTCTTTATCCGTAATATCAATTTTTTGATTAATCTGGGTTAAGAAGAACCGCTCGTACAATAAATCGTCCATTCTTTGTTCCAGTTGCGATTTTGTTGCTGGTTTCTTGTCAAGTTTTCTATCTATCGCGTCCTCGTACAGCACATCTTCTTCGACTGTTCTTTTCACCGCATATTCGCGCATCAGTGTATCAAGCATATTCGGAAAATCTTTGGCAATATGTATAAGATTTTTCGCATACACGATTTT
>CAZXRM010000188.1:0-2964 GCA_964642595.1 uncultured bacterium | reverse complement strand
ACGATTTCCAATGCCCTGTCCAAAGAATTAAACCTTAAAGTTGTCGAAAAAGTAAGGGGGCGCGGGCTGGGCGGTGAAGCCGATGTATTAATCGTGCACATTGATTCAATCGGAGTCGGCAATATCATACTTAAGGATTTTTCCTGCGCGGCTATGGATTTTTCCAATCTGGCCGGGCTGGTCAATGAAAGCGTTTGCGGTTTGCTCGGTTATGATTTTCTGTCTCAGTTTAAACTTACGATTGATTATCGGGCACGGCAGGTAACATTTGACAAATATAAAACCGAACCCGTAGCGCGATTTATCATAACCGGCGATACATTTTACAGTCCAAAATACAAGATAAAACTCGTAAAACCAAACCAGTCCTGGCAAATCAACGCCGAAACTCTGGCATCAATAAATGTAGTAATCCTTGAAAAAACCAATTCCTCGGCAACAATTAAAATCCAGGCAAGAGAAATGCAAGGTTCGACTTTGGATGGTCTTATGCCATTGGTCGAATCAACCATAAAAGCACAAATAGAAAATTATCAAAATATTTCCAAAAATAAAAAAGCCGGCAATGCAGGAGAATATTTTGAATTCGAATATACCGGCAAAAAAGACGGCGCGCCAATGCAATTTAAACAAGTTGTATTTAAAGGCAATGAATTTCAGTGCAACATAACCTATTCAACAAAAGTTTCCGAATTTCAGCAGTCAGTAAAAGAATTTGACGATTTAATACAAAGCATTTCGTTTATGTAATTAATATCTGAAACCTTGTTATTCTCTATTACGTATAAATATATAGAGTAATAAATGTTGTTTTTATATGAAAAGGAGACCAATATGAAAAACAATATCTCTAAAACGTTAATTTCACTAACCATTACTATAGTATTGGCATCAAATCTTGCTTATGCCGCGCAGGAGTATGACGCAACCACGACGGTTGATTTCACCTATCAGGCAAATCTAATAATGGTCAAAGCGCAAATCAACGGCGTGCCGAAAGATTTAATCTTTGATACTGGTGCTTCGCGCACAACGATTTCGAGTGACCTGGTTAAGGAATTGGGCATTAAAGAGGTTGAAAAGATAAAAGCGCGCGGTGTCGGCGGTGAAGTTGACGCGTCAATCGTGCGGATTGATTCGATTAAAATAGGGAATATTGTGCTCCGGGATTTATCATGCGGAGTTACCGACCTGGCAAGAATCTGCGATTTAATTGGCGGCAGTATTTCCGGTGTTTTAGGTTATGATTTTCTATCCCAGCTCAAGATTACAATCGATTACAAGGCAAAACAGCTGACTTTCGATAAATACAAAACCGAGTCCTTGGCGCCCTTTGTAATAACCGGCGATACATTTTCCAGCCCCAAATTCAAGATAAAACTGGTGCGACCAAATCAGTCCTGGCAATTCAACACCGAAACTCCGTTGCCGATGATTGTGCTGACAATAGAAAAAGTAAATACATCCGCGACGATTAAGATTCAGGCGCAGGAAATGCAGGGTCCAACGCTTGATGCCCTTCTGCCCTTGGTTGAGTCGGCAATTTCAGCCAAAATAGAGGATTATAAGAAGATATCATCAAATAAGCTGACCAGCAAAGCCGGTGAATATTATGCGCTCGAATATTCTGGCAAAAAAGACGGCACGCCAATGCAATTCAAACAGGTTGTTTACAAGAGTGCTGAGTATCTCTATAACATAACCTATTCGGCAAATGTTTCTGAATATAAACAATCAGTCAAAGATTTTGACGGCATAATAAAAAGCGTTTCGTTTAGATAACCTGAACCCTCTCTTCAACCGTAACCAGATATCTCGCCTGATTACCTTTTACGCGTTCTGGCCGGTGACTCAAAACTATTACTATTAGATTTCTCTGTACGCTTACTGCTAAAAATCTTAATACAAGTAAAATTAGACGCTTAATTAGTAACCAACTTTGCAGTCTAATTAGGGGCACAACTAAAAATATTGCTTGTTCTCTTTTTCCTATATTCTCGTCCCTCGCTACTCGCTACTCGTCTTCATTCAGGGGATACCTCCCCTATCTCGTCAGTTTTTAGGGGTTAGGGATTGGCAATTAGTTGGTTAGCAGAGATTTCAACTCCAAAAATGTATTAGTTGCAACTAATATTTTACTCTATTTATAAATAGAGTTTTTTCCCAAAATAGCTTCTTTTCTCTATGGTAAATTTCTTCTGACAGGATTAACAGGATTCCGACGAAGTCGTTGCGAGCGACTGCAAGGAACGTGGCAATCTCCATTAGTGTCAGTTGTAGGTTGCTTCGGGGGTTCCCCTCGGGAACAACACAAAAACATATTGATTTTGTCCGTGTTTACCCGTGTTAATCTGTGGTTATTTTTCTCTGCTGTCTCTGATGTCTCTGTGGTTAATTATTGCTTTCGCAGATATAAATTGTATAATATGGCTTAAAACTTATGAACATCTATTGGCTGATATTTTTTATCATAGTTTTCTTGTGGGTTGGTATGGAAGCGATGTTTGCAATCAGGGGCGGAAAAAGGTCGGGGCAAGACAAATCATTATGGTTAATCTGGCTTTTGAATTTATCGGCGATTACAATCGGTAATATTCTGCGTCAGGTTCGGTTTGCGCATATCTGGATTAATCCGAAATTATTTCCGGTTTTAGGCACGATTATAATCTTGATTGGGCTCGCATTTAGAATTTGGGCAATCAGAATACTCGGTAAATTCTTTGAGCCGACCGTTGTCATAAAACCAGACCAGCCGATTATCAAAGCCGGTCCGTACAAATACATAAGACATCCTGCCTATGCGGGCGGTTATTTATGCTTTATCGGCTGCGGAATTGCCTTTGGCAACTGGCTTGGCTTAATCCTGATGATGATTTTAGTATTTATCGGCTTCAACTACCGAATCCGACAAGAAGAAAAAATCTTACTTGACGGCTTCGGTGACGAATATAGGGAGTATATTAA
>CAZXRM010000187.1:0-3016 GCA_964642595.1 uncultured bacterium | reverse complement strand
CTTTTACTGCTTTTTTGTAATCACAGACCCAGTGTTTTTGCATTAGGTCTTTGATGCGGTCCGGATTGATAACTGAACGGTTTTTAGTAATTTTATTAAGGACCGCGGCATAAGCGATTAAAATTTTATTGGGAATTTTTATTCTTAATGTTTTTTTATTTAAAATCTTTTCGGCAATTTCTGCAACATCATCATAACTGTAATAATTGGGTTCGGCAATATTATAAATTGTGCCGGATGCAATATTTTTCTGGAGGCATAAGACTGCGGCTCGAACCGCATCTTTGACATAGCAGACCGAAAAATTACCGCCAAAAACCGGTCTAATTCCCTTTTTAAGAAACTTAAAATAAAAGAGCGTTTCTTTGTCACGCGGTCCAAAGATTGCACACAACCGTAATATTACGGACGGAATTTTATCTTTAAATTCGAGCACCGCGGATTCGGCCTGGAGTTTGGTTGTGCCATAATTACTGGCTGGATAACAGGTATTGTCTTCAGAGATTGACTGGGAAGTTTCCGGCGGTCCAACCACCGAAAGGCTGGAGAAAAGCACGAACTTTTTTAAATTGGGATTTCTTTTGATGCAGGCATTGAGTAAATTTTCCGTTCCCCCGTAATTAACCAGCGCGTATTCTTCGATTGAGTTTGCTTTGGTTGCACCAGCCGTGTGGCAGATATAATCAACATTTTCTACTGCCGGTAAAATCGTGTTATATTCAGTGATTGCACCATTTACGATTTCAATTGGCAGACCGGCAAGCCATCTCAAATCCGCGTATTTTCTGACCAAAGCACGCACCGCAAAATTATTTTTCAGCAGTGCTTCAACCAGATGACTGCCAATAAATCCATTGGCGCCAGTTACCAGAACTTTTTCCATTTGCCATATTTATAATATTACTATATTTTATGCTTGTCAATAGATTTGCTGTAAAGAAACTTGTGAACAAATCTTTTACCACGAATGAAACGGGTACGAAGCACAGATGGAGCGGAGCGACATCAATATTATTGGCTCGTTTCTCTCGCCTACGCTTCGCGTCCGTATTATTCGTCAATTAGTGTAATTCGTGGTCTTTCTTTTTCAGTGTTTTCTTTAATTAATACTTGACAAATGTAAATACGGATATAAAGTATATTAATTATTATTTGGAAAGGAGCAGATATGAGTGAAGAGTTCAAGAAAAGACACGGCGGTTCGTTTTTCGTGCCGGGATTTTTATTAATCGGTTTGGGAGTCGGAATTATAATCAAAAATGCTGGTGCTGGTGTTCTGTTAGGACTTGGTGTTGGTTTTGTCGTGTGGGGGATTTTCAAAATCTTTAACCGGTAAATATAACTCCACATCAAGATAAATAATTTATCGTAAATGTCACAAAATATTGACACAAAACATTTTTCACTTATAATTATTTATGGCAATAGAAATAACTCAAGATAATTTTAAACAGGAAGTTTTAGATTCTACAATACCGGTATTAATTGATTTTTGGGCAACTTGGTGTATGCCGTGTCAAATGGTCGCGCCCGTGGTCGAAGCCATTTCTCAAGAATATGCCGGAAAATTAAAAGTCGGCAAAGTGGATGTTGACAAGCAGGGTGAACTTGCAGCTCAGTATTCAATTATGTCGATACCAGCATTGTTATTCTTTAAAAATGGTCAGGTTGTTGATACGGTGGTCGGTGCGGTTCCCAAAGGTTTCTTGATTGACCGAATTAATAAAATAATTCAGTAGAAAAGTAAACGGAGGTAGTAATGAGAAAGTTAACTCTAATTGTATTATTTATATTTTTATTATTACAATGCGGTAGCAATCAGAAGTCAGTAAGTTCAACAACTAAAAGTACTGATTTCACATTAGAGCAATTAGGTGGCGGAAAAATTACTTTATCTGCATTAAAGGGTAAGGTTGTGCTGGTTGATTTCTGGGCAACCTGGTGTCCACCGTGTCGTGCCGCGATTCCACATCTGCAAAGAATGTATGAAGCATACAAAGACCAGGGACTTTTGGTGCTCGGTGTTTCGTTGGACCAGGATAGAGCAGTCATTCCGCCGTTTGTCAAAGATAATAAAATCACCTATCCGATTCTTTTCGGCAATAATGATGTGGCAAAAGCGTATGATGTGCAGGGTATTCCGACTTTGGTCATATTTGACAAAAAAGGCAAACAGGCATTTCGTGAAGTCGGATTTAGCGATGAAAATATCGGAACGCTCGAACAAAAAGTAATAGAACTGTTAGGTCAATAGAATGCAGAAAGTTTTTCTAAAGTGGATTGATGGATTACGCTTTGCGGTCAGTGATGAAAATAAGCACAGTTTTATAATTGATACCAAACAGGAAATCGGTGGTAATGAAACCGGGTTTCAGCCGGTTGACTTACTTTTGGTATCTTTGGCTGGGTGTATGGGACTGGATATGGTTTCGATTCTTAAGAAAAAACGGTCGGATTTGAAAAACATGGAAATTGTGGTCGAAGCCGAACGCGGACCAGAACATCCCAAGCGATATACCCACATCACTGTGAAAATCAAAATCAATAAAGAAGTTGCCGAGGTTGACTATCAGAGGGCGTTCGAACTTTCTCACGATAAATACTGCTCGATATTAGCAACCCTGAAAACACCGCCCGATATTAAATTTGAATTCGTTACGGAATAAGTAAATTGAGTAGGGGAGAAGTATAATAAAATATATGAAAATCAAACAGGCATTTACATTTGATGATATTTTATTAGTTCCGCAAAAGTCTTCGGTGCTACCCAAAGATGCCAACACTCAGACCTATTTTACAAAAAAGATTCCATTACATATTCCTTTGGTCAGTGCCGCAATGGACACAGTTACCGAATCGCAAATGGCAGTGTCACTCGCAAAATGCGGGGGTATTGGTGTTATTCATAAGAATTTAAGTATCGAAGTGCAGGCAAGCGAAGTGCAGAAAGTAAAAAGGGCAGAGAGCGGAATGATTCTTGACCCGATTACAATTTCTGCGGATGAGACGCTTGAAA
>CAZXRM010000186.1:0-3033 GCA_964642595.1 uncultured bacterium | reverse complement strand
GTCCAAAAATTGATTCAAAGTACGAATCATTTCGAGAAGAAGTTGCAGTATTTGCTCAGAAAGAGATAAAAACCTGTGCAAGTGAAATTTATAAAAAAGAAATATTTCCGGTTGAAATAGTAAAGAAACTCGCTCAAAAAGGGTATTTAGGAATACCATATCCGAAAGAATATGGTGGTCTGGGTTTAGATTATCTAAGTTATGCAATTGCTGCCGAAGAAATATCGCGTGTCTGCGCCTCAACAGGCTTAACGGTTTGCGCTCATACTTCACTCGGAACATTTCCAATATACCGTTTTGGGACGGAAGTACAAAAGAAAAAGTATGTTACACAGCTCGCGTCAGGGAAAATTTTGGGCGCATTCGGATTAACTGAACCGAATGCCGGTTCAGACGCGGGTGCAACTGAAACAACCGCTAAAAAGACCACAGATGGATATATTCTGAACGGCACAAAGAGATTTATAACATCAGCGGAATATGCAGGAACAGTGGTAGTTGCCGCAACTTTAGATAAATCACTTGGAATAAAAGGAGTAACCTGTTTTATTGTAGAGACCGGATTCAAGGGATTTTCAATTGGACAGAGGGAACATAAGTTAGGACTGCTTGCATCTAATACTGTGGAATTGATATTTGAAGATTGTTTTGTACCCAAAGAAAATCTTTTAGGTGAAGAATACGATGGTTATAAAATCTTTATGGAAACTCTGGACGGCGGCAGAATTAGTATCGGCGGACATGCATTGGGAATCGCTCAAGGTGCATTTGATGCTGGACTGGAGTGGTTGTCAAAACATTTGGTAAAATCTCAGCAGGTTTCAAAGATTATTGCAGATGTGACAACCCATATTTATGCAGCACGACTAATGGTTTATGATGCGGCCTTAAAAAAAGATGCAGGTGTACGAGTTGACCAGGAAGCAGCAATGGCAAAATTATATGCATCTGAAGTCGGAACTTGGGCAGCTGGTGAAATAATCCGAATGATTGGTTATGAAGCACTAACCAGCAACATAACAGCAGAACGATTCTATCGGGACGCAAAATTATCCGAAATTGGTGAGGGAACTTCAGAGGTAATGCGATTAATTATTGCAAGAGAGATGTTACGGAAATTCGCAACCGGAAAAGAAAAAATAGATGTTTTTAGAAAGTAAAAATTTTACCGCAGAGAGCATAGAGAAAAAATGTCCAGTATTCTCAGCGAGCTCAGCGGTTAAAAAATGAGGTGATATTATGAATTTTGATTTAACTGAAAATCAGAAGTTGATTCAAGATATGATGAAAAAGTTTGCCAAAGAGGTGTTAGAGCCAAAAGCAGCTGAATATGATAAATCAACTGAGTACCCAATAGACAATATCAAAAAATTAACCGAACTTGGTATAATGGGTATGATAATACCAGAAGAATATGGTGGTTCCGGTTTTGATTTTGTGAGTCTGGCGATTGCGATTGAAGAAATATCAAAAGCCTGCGGTTCAACTGGTGTTATAACCGCAGTACATAATTCTCTGGTATGTTATCCGATTTTGAATTTTGGTAATGAAGAACAGAAGAAAAAATATCTGCCCAAATTAGCATCAGGTGAAATCATCGGTGCATTTGGTCTAACTGAGCCGAATGCCGGTTCTGACCCGGCAAGTATGGAAACAACCGCAAAACTCGTAGGCGATTATTATATTCTTAATGGTACAAAAAGATTCATCACCAGCGCAGGCAAGGCAGGAGTATTTATCGTTATTGCAATAACCGATAAAACAAGAGGTAACAAAGGTATTTCTGCATTTATTGTTGAACGGAATTCCCCTGGTTTTTCACTTGGTAAACACGAAGACTTAATGGGACTGCGGGCAACTGATAACTGCGAATTGATATTTGAAGATTGCAAAGTACCCAAAACAAATCTGCTTGGTCAAGAAGGGCAGGGATTTAAAATTGCTTTGAGTCTGCTTGATGTATCAAGAATTGATATTGGTGCACAAGCGGTTGGTATTGCCCAAGGCGCTTTAGAAAAATCAATACAGTACTCAAAAGAACGCAAGCAGTTTGGTCGGGCAATCTGTGAATTTGAATTAATCCAGGCAAAACTGGCAGAGATGGCAATGAAGATTCAAGCAGCACGGCTTTTGACCTACAATGCGGCATTCCAGAAAGATAAAGGCGTTGGACGATTCTCTCAAGAATCTTCAATGGCAAAATTATATGCGGCAACGATTGCAGTGGAAGTGACCCGCGAAGCAGTGCAGATTTTTGGTGGTTATGGATACTCAAAAGATTATGCGGTCGAGCGTTATTACCGCGAAGCAAAATGTTTGGAAATATACGAGGGTACATCAGAAATACAAAAGATTGTAATCGCAAGAAATCTGTTAAGTTAAAAGATAGGAGGAAAAATGAAATATTTATCATATATGTTTGTAGTGATAGTTGTAATATTCAGCATGACACCAAAATATACTAATGCACAAGTTTCAGACGAAGTGTTGCCAGATTTTTTTATCTGCAATCAATGGGTAGATAAAAATAATGACAGTCTGATTGATGACGATGAATATATTGGAATAAAAAACAGTTTTAATCCGGATACCGACAGTTTAATCACATTCGTCAGTTATTTCTATGATTCAAAAGGAAAAGAGATTAGACTGAAACTTTACAAACCAGACGGGTCGGTTTATCGAGATAAGACTGCTGAAGTTGAATACGAGCCAACGCATGTGCATCGCTGGTGGTTCACGGCTAAAAATCTGGCAGCGGAAACGACCGGTATATGGACGGCAAAATGGTACTTAGATGATTTATTGCAGGAAACAAAAACATTTACAATTAATAAGCCAACTACAACAAATGATTTAAGTGATGATGATTGGGATTGGTTCGATGACTGGTGGTATGATGATGAAGAAGAAAAAGATTTCTTTGCCTGTAATAAATGGATTGATAAAGATAAAGACGGGGTTACTGAACGCAGTGAATTTATTGGAATGAAAAATTCTTTCAATGTCGAAACCGATACATTAATCACATTT
>CAZXRM010000185.1:0-3052 GCA_964642595.1 uncultured bacterium | reverse complement strand
GTATAAACCGGCACCGAGAACATCGCAAGAATATCAATCTTCCCCATTGTTTCTTCCTGTACCAGCGCCTGTTCCCGCGTTTCTTCAATTATCGTCAGTTCGGGTTGTGATTCTTCTTTTCTTTGTATGCCGTTTTTATCAAACCACATTATTGTCGTTAAGCCAAGCATGGAAACCGACATTTTCGTTACATCATAGTTCTTATCATTGATTTTAATCTTTTCTCTACCCAACAATTTTATTTTGGCAGCAACGACTTTAAGAATTGTGGCATCAAAAATATCTATATTATATTCTTTACCCATTTCGAATTTTTTCTTAATTACCAGATTACTCAGAACCGCAACTGGATAAATCGGATTGTTTAATGTCTGAGAAACACTTTTTGTGCTGCCACCACTTTTTACTTCTATCACCAATTGATTCTGTTTAACCTCGCCCCAGGCATTAAAACTATTTTTTAATGATTGAAACGAGAAATCAAATTTACGTAAACCGAAGTTTGTATCGGTAAGACCGGAAAAATCAGAAATAATTTCTTCTTGAATACCCATCATTGCCATCTTAATTTTTAGACGATTAATAACTTTGTATGCGTCATTTTGTTTTTGTAATTGGGAAAAAGAATAGCCGATTTTCTGATTTTTTAGATAGACACCCATCCATTGTTCAAATGAAGTGTCGTTGCTTGACTGTTTCGGTGACGGACAAGCAATAAAAATAAATGCATAAAAAAATATCAGATGCCTTTTCATAAAATAAGCATACTTTCAAAAATAATAATTGTCAACTTAGCTATCAAAATAAAAACAAAAACTCTTGACCAAAACTAATTTATCAGTATATTAATTAATAAGTCTATATTCGATTTTTTGAAAAATTGTATACGAAGTAAGCCGGCGCCGAAAGGCGAGACAAGTGAAACGAGTCAAGTGACGGAAATAGACAAGGTCTATGCCGGAACGAAGGCGAAAGAATTGAGCCGAAGTGACGGCAACGGACTTTTGTCCGCACCGGAACGAGGCGAGTTTACGAGCCGAAGTGACGGAACTGGGAGACGTAGCGGACTCAAAATCCGCCGAGGGTAATGCCTCATGAGGGTTCAACTCCCTCCTTCGGCACTTTAATTTTTGCCACAAAAACACAGAGTTCACAGAGTAAATAAAATTTTATTATTTAAAGAGATTCAAGAAACTTACTGACTTTTCGTAATGCTTTTCCCCTATGACTAATCTTATTCTTCTCTTCTGAAGACAATTCGGCAAAGGTTTTTTCATAACCATCAGGTACAAACACCGGGTCATAGCCAAACCCCTTTTTCCCTTTTGGCCCAAAAATAATCCGACCTTCACAAACACCTTCGAATAATTCTGTCTTTTTCTCAAGCAAAGCAACTGCGCAAACGCATCGAAATCGTGCGGTTCTTTTCTCGATTGGAATTCCCTTGAGTTCATCTAATAACTTTATAACATTCTGTTGATAACTTGCTTTTTCACTAGCATATCTTGCTGAAAAAACCCCTGGTCTTTTGCCTAAAACATCAACTTCTAATCCCGTGTCTTCACCGATTGTAATAAATCCAAACTCTTTTATCACCATTTCTGCTTTCTTCTGGGCATTTTCTTCAAATGTTTTTCCATCTTCGATTATTTCAAAATCCGGTGCAATATCCAAAAGAGAAACGATTTCCCAGTTTTTATCTTTGACTATTGATTTTATTTCTGTAACTTTATGCGGGTTTTTAGTTGCCAGGACTATCTTCACAAATAATTTTTGCCGGCTTTATCTTGACTAATAATTTTCATCAGTTCCTTTAACTGGGCTGCTTTGTCTTTAGAAGTTATCAATGTTGCATCTTTAGTCTGGACAACAATTAAATCCTTAACTCCCATCAAAGCAATCAATCCCCTATCACCCAACACAATTGAATTACTCGTATCTTTTATCAGACAATTGCCAATTTTAACATTGCCAAATTCATCCTTATCAAAATGCCGTTCTAATGCCAGCCACGAGCCGACATCGTCCCAGATAAAATTCGCTTTCACGACAACAATATTAGAGACTTTTTCCAGCACCGCATAATCAATTGAAGTTGCTGGTGCTTTCTCGTAAATCTTTTTGAGTAGGGCTTGTTCTTTCCCAGTTCCGATAAAATTCTGAAAATATTTCAGCGCATCATAGAACTCAGGCAGGCACTTTTTGATTGCATCAAGAATCGTTGACACCTTCCAGACAAACATTCCACTGTTCCAGAAATAGGTCTTTGCTTTCAGATATTTCTTAGCAAGTTCAAGATTCGGTTTTTCAACAAATCGTTTACCGATATAACTATGAATTCCCTTATGCATTACGTATTTTTCCCCGACTTCGATATAACCATAACCCGTGTCGGGTGAACTCGGCGGAATGCCAAATGTAACTAAAAAATCCTTCTGTGCTATTTCATAGGCAAACCGCACGCAGTCAAAAAACTTGTCTTCCTGTTCAATCAGATGGTCAGCCGGCAGAACAATCATTGTTGCATCCGGTGAAATTCTTTCCAGGTAAATTGCGGCTAAAGCGATTGCCGGCGCAGTATTTCTACCCATCGGTTCGATAATAATATTTTTATCTTTGATTGAAATCTGTTTCTTTAACAACCGAATAAGATTGGTCGGTATTACGAAATATTGGTTCTTTAGATTTATAATTTTCCCAATTCTTTTACTGGTTTGTTGAAGCATAGAATCTGCACCGAACAGACTGACAAATTGTTTCGGAAAATTTTTGCGGCTTTTTGGCCAGAATCTTTCACCTTTGCCGCCGGCAAGAATAACACCTAATAATCTCGAATTTTTTTCGTTACATTTAGACATAATTTATATTATTAATATATATCGATTTGTCAATAAACTAAATCAAGAATAGTTTGCCACGAATGGACACTAACAGACACTAATATTTGATTGATAATTAAATTCGTGTGCATTCGTGTTTATTCGTGGCGGAAACATTAAACTAATTGACTTTTAATTGATAATCAAGTAGATTATATTACTAATTTTGCTCT
>CAZXRM010000184.1:0-3054 GCA_964642595.1 uncultured bacterium | reverse complement strand
GTCAATTATAAAAAATCAGGATATGCTTACTAAGTCATCGCATATTCAAACCAGATTTGAGGCATATTGTTTTTAGACAATATTTGTTTAATGCGGTCATCTGGTGTATAAATTAACGGGATATTGACATTAGTGATTCTAATTAATCCTGAAACACTTCTTAAACAATGGTCGTTTTCGGGTAATCCCAGCATTAATAAATGATAATCAGCCGATAATTTGGTAATCGCATAACGTAACAAACCAGCAAATGCCAATTCCTGACCCGCTTCGGTTGCAACGGCAAACCCGTATATACATTTCAAATAGTTCCCCTTTGAGGGGACACTTGAGATTTTCAATATTGGACGAAATATTTTTAAAGCTGAGAGCAATCCCATAGTTATTTTATCCGCATCCATTAATAGTATTTGCCGAAATAAACTTTGGTCCCACAGCCCTAAAACACTTACAATTCTATTATTGCTTTTTGCCACCAAGACATTATTTAATGAAACACCAGGGAGCGAGAATAGACGGTGCCAATCAATTACCACTCCCAACGAATAATTGTTCCGATATTTATTCAGCAATTCAATTACTTCTGGCAGCTCAGTATCACGAGCAGTGTTGTATTGGTAATTCTTTTCAATACGATAATAGCGAAATGGCAATAAACCCGCAATAATGATTTTTTGTCCTGCGATTATTTGTGGATACCATTGTTTTAGAATCTGATTCACCCGCTTATTATTATAATTAATTAATGCCATTGCGATTTTTTGGTCAGAACTATTCACAATCTGTTGCACTTCATTCATCATTTCACGAAATACTTGTTTTCCTCTTTTATCTGGTCGGATGCCCGCTAAGCCAAAATAAATTCCCGGCACTATTTCTTCGTTAATACGAAAGTTTATGTTATGCATATCCAAAAAACCGATGATTTGTCCATCTTCTTCTGCCACCAGAACTTTCCATTCATTTGATATCATTCGGTTAAAGGCAAAGAAATCTGGTCCTCGGTCAATACCAATGGTAACCCTTGCCGGCACGCCTAAATTTTTCGCAAGTTCAATAAGTTGATTATTGTCCGCGGGATTCGAAAGTCGAATCGTTATCATTTCTTATGCCATGCTCGTCGTATCTTCAATAAATTGATTGGTGCGCGGAATATTGAGATTGGCGATGCCATGCCAATTTGCAGCAGTTCATCACCTCTTTCGTAGTTGAGTGTCTTTATACAAAACTCGTTACAATTACGCGCAATGTATCGAGCAGCACGGTCAAAATCAACTCTTAATATTTCACTCGGACCACGACAACTTGCTTCAATGACAAAATTATTTTGATTAAATACGGCGTCTGGGCCGGTTCCGAACTCGTCTCGATAATTAGCAAAAAAACTCTGAGTAATCTCAATTTTCTTTTGGTCTGCCATTGATTTTCCCGAATAATGGGGATACACATTATCAAAACAGTCGGCAACCAACCCGATGATAGGTGGTTCCATTGAAACGGAACTTATCCAGAACGGTTTAAATTCCCTTAACAGAGAAAAGAACAATAATGGCAAGTAATATATGCTGAATAACAGGTTACGCAATGCATGGTGCCGTTCGAGCATCACAAGCCCAAGGTGTATTATTGGATAGGTTCTATTATTTATTTTAACCGGGCAATATGCCATTGCCGAAAACCCCTTGACCGTCCCAGAACTATTATCATTGACAACTGTTATGATGCGATTTTCCCACGCCTTACGACCCGTGAGATAAATACCATATTGGGGTAAAGTACCAATCCGTTTGCGGGTAAAATTTTCAATTCTGCTTTTAAGTGCAGATAACTGTTCATCTGACATCCATTGTCCCGGGAAAAGCCATGTATGTATAGATAAATTTCCTGGTAAATGCAGTTTTATATCGGATTCAGAAAAGCGATGTACTAACATACTCTTTTATCGCTCAGCATGCCATTTACCTTTCCAATTAACATCGGCTTTGGTAATTCCTAAATGTATTAAAAACTCGCTGAATTCTTTTGGTTCTCCTTTTTCTTCCTGCTCTAGTAGTAATAATGCATGTGCTCGTGACATTTGTCCGGAGCGGACCAAACTGCTGTAGGTGATTGTGCTTTGGCTAAAGCCAAATTTTCTTCTTTCTAGATATTTTGCAACCGGATACATAACACAATCAAAATGAGTTTCATTTTCCGCAGCCGGTGGAGCAGACCAGCCGACTTCTTGTCGAAGGATTTTAGAAATTTCTTTTATTTTCCACGGCATATGGTTTGGCAACATTAAATAATTTATTTTTAATCCGTCTTCATCAGTTAATTGACGCGGGTCAGGTAAATGCATTAATGACTTAAAGCACGCTTCATTTATCAATGAAGATTGTAATAGTTTGCTAACCAGACCGGCATCATTGATAACATCATAAAAATATTTTATATCAAAAGAATATAAACCAGGCATAGCTTCCAATTCTTTTGACCAGCCGCCAATTACCGGAAATTGGATATTATATTTAATCTGCTCACTCATAATATAAGTCATTATTACCAGATACCCGACCGCATTACAAACCGAACAAAATTCACCCGGTCCTTTAATAAATGCAGCATATATATCTTTCATTAAATTCCAATTTGGTTTTAGCGACACATAATCAACGCTTAATGTCTTAACAACTGCATTTAAATTATTCTCAGCGGATTGACTACGAAATCCGTTATCGAAATTAATCGCCAAGGCACGCAAATTATATTTTCTAACCATTGTATAAAGAGCAAAGGCACTGTCTTTACCACCACTGATTGGGACGATTACCTGGTACGGTGCAGTGATTTCTTTAGCTCGGGCGATTAATTTTTTTAGTTGAGCACTTTCTTCAATAATATGTGTTTTTTTATCGTATTCGATGCAATACGAACATATACCATTAGCATCAAATGTAATTTTGGGGTAATTTGATGGCAATACGCATCTGCTACAGCGTCTTATATTATCATTCATAACAACCCGCTTAAAATAACAGACTTAATTAACTTCTATTTTACATGTGGTTTATA
>CAZXRM010000183.1:0-3075 GCA_964642595.1 uncultured bacterium | reverse complement strand
GCCTTTTCATCTGACCGTAAAATGAATGATGATGAGCGGGCTCTGCTCAAAGAAAACATTCAGGATTTCTACAATCAATTCATAAATAAAGTTGCTCAATACCGCAATCTAAGCGTTGATTATGTTGATTCAATCGGACAGGGTCGCGTCTGGACCGGCAATCAGGCACAGCAAAATAATCTGGTTGATTCCATCGGTGGTTTATTAAATGCCATTGATTATGCTAAAGAAAAAGCCAACGTCAAACAAGTAAATATTCAATTTCTACCTAAAACCCGAACCGGCTTATTTAATTTCACAATGGCATTAGTAAATACATTGATAAAATATAAACAATGAAAAAAGATATTGTCATCTGTCGCTGTGAAGAAATAACCGAAAGAGAAATTATTAGTGTCATTGAACAGGGCTATACGAGTTTAAACGAAATCAAACGGATATTACGATGCGGAATGGGACATTGTCAGGGGCGAAGTTGTATGAATATCATTGCCCGCATCTTGAGCCAGAAAACCGGTCAGCCCGTCAGTAAAATAAAATTCCCGACCTCACGACCGCCATTAAAGCCACTGCCAATTGATATATTAGCTAAGTATAAAAATGAATAATTTCACCACAGAGTTCGCAGAGACCACAGAGAACAAACCGCACACAAAAAAATCTCTGCGTACCCAGCGTTCTCTGCGATAAACTCTTATGAAACGAACTGCCGATGTCATTGTAATTGGAGCTGGAATCATCGGTGCTGCAACCGGTTATTATCTGGCAAAGAAAAAACTGAAAGTTATAGTTTTGGAGAAAAATTTCCCCTGTGCTGGTTCAACCGGTCGGTGCATTGGTGGTATTCGACAACAATACACCCATCCTTTATCAATCAATGTAATGAAAGAAAGCGTCAAAATATTTTCAACGCTTCACAAGGAATTTAACAAAGATGTCGAATGGTTTCAGGGCGGTTACCTGTTCTTGGCACACTCGGAAGATAAAAAGAGCACTTATCTTAAAGCAATCGAAATCCAAAAGGGATTTGATATCCCGGTTCAGTTTATATCATCTGATGATTGCGCCAAAATCATCAACGGTTTAAATACCGAAGATTTATTAGGCGGTGCTTATTGTCCGACCGACGGACAGGCAAACCCATTTGCCGTGACTTATGGTTATCTTAATGGCATAAAAAAATTGGGTGGCACTCTTCTTGATTTCACTGAAGTAACTAAAATCAATGTCAGGAACAATCAAGTCCAGTCTGTTATTACCAATAATGGCGATGAACTTTTTACCCCGATTGTCTTGAATGCAACTGGTCCCTGGGCTAAAAATGTCAGTAAACTGGTTGATTTAAATGTGCCGATTGAACCCGAGCGTCACGAAAGTCTGGTAACCGAAGCCTGCGAAAGATTGTTTGACCCGATGCTGGTAGATTACCGCGCGGACGGATGTTATTTTATTCAGAATTTTGGCACCGGCCATTTTATCGGTTGTTATACACCGGTTCCAAATGACCCGGGCGATAACATTAAAGCATCAAGCGAATTTATGACCGAGATGCCGAGAAGAATGGCAAGACTCGTGCCCCGCTTAAAAGGAATTAAGGTCATAAGACAATGGGCAGGAAGTTATGAGATGACGCCGGACGGCAATCCGATTGTTGACAAAACTCCGATTGACGGATTTTACATATCAGCCGGAATGTGCGGTCACGGGTTTATGTTCGGACCGGCATTAGGCAAATATATGGCGGAAATAATTATTGATGGAAAAAGCTCGCTTGCTTTAGATGATTTTGCGCTCAACCGTTCATTCGGCAAAGCCGAAGCACTGAAATAAAAAGTAAGCAGTTCAATCTGCGTGTATCTGAATCTTTAGACAATTTATCTAATCGAAATTCCTAACCCGCCGCTAATCACGCTGTATTTCGAATAATTATATGCACCGTTCAATACCAGCGGACCGAGATTAATTGTAAACCCTGCAACCAGCCGCATCTTATTTTCTGCCTTGACGGTTTTATCAATATTGATTGTTGAAATTTTTGTATTGGGCAGATTGGATAAATCCGGCTCTTCGAAACTAAAACTGTATTTAAATCTAATCTGCGCATCCTCCCAGCCCAACCCAACATAAGGCGTGATTATCGCCAGATTTTTGCTCACTTCCAAATTAACATTCACGATTGAACTGGTTACAATATCACCAACTTTCAGATTCTGATAAACACCCTGCACCGCAATATTTACGGGCAGGTCTTTTACAAAAGGCAATGGTAATTGATTAATTTCCTGCTTGATACCGATTCCATAAAATCCGAACTCGTCATTTAAATAAGAAATTGTAAAAGTCGGCACATAGCGGATTAATAATTCGGTGCCATCAAAAACACCGACGCTTAATTGGGGCATGATAAACGGGAAAAATTTAAATGCCGTGCCTTCGGGTAATGACGGCGGAATCGCAAATGTGTCGCGACCCTCATACACGATTGTTTCAACTGTATCGCCAAAAATTGTATTGGCCGTTCCATTGAACCATACCGAATCAATTTGATACGAACCGCCATTTTGATGTAACCATAAACCAAGAACTCGATACGAATATGTTTTACCATCTTCTGGAATCGGAACATACATTGCTTTGAGTTGTAAATCAAACCCGCCGATTTTATGAGATTTAGCCGAATGGAAAAGTCCGGAATTAAGCGATGCGCCAAACGAATTGACGATTGGTTTGGTATAGCCGGCTAAAACATTTTCACCAACCTCTTGAATTAATTCCGAAAGATTCTGAGCATTCAAAGCTGAAAAAAACACTATTAACAATACAAAATATAAAACTTTTTTTATCATATTGACTCCTTTACTATAATCATAACTATTTATCAAAGTAAGTCAATAAATAATTAAAAGTAAATATTTAATGATTTTCCGAGTAGCTTTCTTCATCTCACAACTCATTTGAATCTGCATCTCATCCCAAACGGCTTTCTAAATTTCGCCCGACACTTCATCCGACATCCCTTATAAAAAACCCTTTTTCTAAACTCTTAACATTTCCATCAACCCGCACATTTACCTG
>CAZXRM010000182.1:0-3154 GCA_964642595.1 uncultured bacterium | reverse complement strand
AACCGAAGCAAAATTGTCCATTTATTAAGAAAGTTCTTTGATAACAAGGGCTTTACTGAAGTCGAAACACCGATTTTACAGCCGATTTACGGCGGTGCTGCCGCCAAACCATTCGAGACATTTTACAATGTTTTGGAAGAAAAAATGTTCCTGCGGATTTCCGACGAATTATATTTAAAACGACTAATTATCGGTGGCATTGATAAAGTCTATGAAATCGGTAAGGATTTTCGCAACGAAGGTCTGGACCGGTTTCACAATCCGGAATTTACCCAGCTCGAGTGTTATGAAGCATACAAAGATTATAATGATACGATGGCTCTGGTTGAAGACCTGTTTCGTTTTCTGTGTCAGGAATTATATCAAACTACTATCATAACTTATCAAGGAAAAACTTTGGATTTCGGCAAGCCCTGGAAACGCATCGAATTCTGTTCATCGCTTAAAGAAAAACTCGGAATTGATGTTTTAACGGTTGACCAAAAACAAGTCGAAGAAAAAGCGATTGAACTTGGTATCTTGGATAAAAACGCCTATCCCCGACCGACCTTTTCCAAATTACTCGATAAATTATTTTCTTTTCTCGTGCAAAAAGAGATTGTCGAGCCGAGTTTTGTCATTGACCACCCGAAAATTACCACGCCCCTGGCGCGTAATCACCGCTCTAATCCAATGCTGGTCGAACGGTTTGAGCCGATTATCTGCGGTATTGAAATCGGTAATTCATTTTCTGAACTCAATGACCCGATTGAACAAAAAAAGCGATTTGAAGACCAGCTTACCCAGCAGGAAGAATTTGCCACGCTCGATGAAGATTTTGTCAAAGCAATGGAATTTGGAATGCCGCCGACTGCTGGTCTTGGTCTGGGCATTGACCGAATTGTGATGATTCTGACTGATGCTGATTCAATCCGCGATGTCATCCCATTCCCACAACTGAAGAAAGAGTCATAATCAACCAGAAGTGAACACTACCGAAACTGTAAAATACGAAATCCGAATATCGAAATTCTAAACAATATCAAAATTCAAATGACCCAAATTCAAAAGCGTTTTAAGTATTTGAATTTGAGATTTGGAATTTGTTTCGAATTTCGTGCTTCGGATTTAGAATTTTACTTAATATTTTCAATGCTACTAATAAGTAAAAAATAGATATGTTTGAATTTTTTATCGCCCGCCGCTACTTGCGCTCAAAAAGCGGTAAGTTTTTTTCTTCGGCTGCATTCACTACGATTGCCGGCATTTTTATCGGTGTTGCCGCAATCATCATTGTTTTGTCGGTAATGAACGGCTTTCATCAGGAACTGAGAAACCGCATACTCGGTTTGACTCCGCATATCATAATCACAAAATACTCTTATGAACCAATCAGTGATTGTGATACGCTGTTGCAGGCAATAAGAAAATTTCCCGGTGTGCTTTCGGCCGAACCGTTTATTTACACCAAAACCATCATCAGAAAAGAAACAACTTCAGACGGAATTTTAGTCCGCGGTATTATCAATGACGAAAAGAATCAGATAACCGATTTAAGCAAAATCATTGTGCAGGGCAAACTTGATTTAAGTGGTGACAATATAATTCTGGGCGTAGATTTAGCCCGAAGTGTTGGTGCACGGGTTGGCGAAGATGTTTCATTGGTTGCACCGTTCAGTGGTGAAGCGACCCCACTCGGAATGTTGCCTCGAGTCAAAAGATATACGGTCAGCGGAATCTTTGATGCCGGAATGTATGATTACAATGCGACCTTTGCCTATATCGGACTAAAAAATTTGCAGAACTATCTTGGTATGGGTGACGAGATAACCGGCATCGAAATAAAGATAAAAGATATCAACAATACACAGAAAATTACCAAGACAATCAAAAAACAGTTTGCTTTCCCGTATCGGGTTCAGGATTGGATTAGTATGAACCGAAATATTTTCACTGCCTTGCGTATGGAAAAAATTGTCACATTTATTGTTTTGGTATTGATTGTCCTGGTTGCCGCATTTGGCATTATCGGACTTCTGGTTATGCTTGTCATCCGCAAAACCAAAGAAATCGGCATCCTGAATGCGATGGGCACGAAAAGAAAAAGTATTGTCAAAATATTTATTCTCACCGGTTTTCTTATTGGCGTGATTGGCACAATATCGGGCACAATCTTTGGTATCGGCACATCTTTACTGCTCGATAAATTTCGAATTATCAATTTGCCCGGTGATGTCTATTTTATCAAGAATTTACCGGTCCAAGTCGAACTGCTCGATGTAGTTTTAGTTATGTTTATTGCCTTAATAATATCATTGCTCGCAACGATTTATCCGGCTTACAAAGCGGCAAATATGATGCCGGTTGAAGCAATCCGCAATGAGTAACTTGACGCACCCAATTATGGGTTCTATAATATTATAAATGGAAAATATCATACTCAAAGCACAGGCGATAAATAAAAATTTCGTTTCCGGTAACGAGCACCTTGAGATTTTAAAGAATCTTGATTTGGAAGTGAGTGCCGGTGAATGGGTATGTATTCTTGGTCCGTCCGGTTCGGGTAAAAGCACGCTGCTCCATATTTTAGGTGGGCTCGATAAACCGGACAGCGGTTCAATTTCGGTCAATCATACTGATTTAAATAATATTTCATCGGAAAATTTAAGCGAAATCCGCAATCAGCAGATTGGTTTTGTATTTCAGTTTCATCACCTCCTACCCGAATTCAATGTTATGGAAAATGTCGCAATGCCATTATTGATTGGCAATCATTCCCGCGAGCAGGCATTCTATCAGGCAGAGACTGTGCTTAAAGATATTGATTTTTGGGAAAGACGCGAAGCACGACCTTTAGAGCTTTCCGGCGGTGAAAAACAGAGAGTCGCTTTAGCCCGTGCTCTGGTCACAAACCCGATTATCGTTTTAGCCGATGAGCCGACCGGCAATCTTGATACCACGAGCACCACCAATCTTTTATCGCTCCTTAAAAAAATAAATCAGGAAAAGAAAGTAACAATTCTCACCGTCACTCATAATCCGAGCGTGGTCGAATATGCGACACGCCAATTATGGCTGAGAAACGGAAAATTACAGGAAAAGACACAATGAAAAAATGTTCAATTTGTCAGAAACCCGAAGTAGCGGTCGTTATATCAACTATTGATAAAGACGG
>CAZXRM010000181.1:0-3161 GCA_964642595.1 uncultured bacterium | reverse complement strand
GAATACCATACAACTTTTTCAATTCTTCGGCTTCAGTTATACTCAATGCCAGTTCGCCGTCATCGGTTGTCAATGAAATTGTCATCGCTTCGGTTAAAGCGTTACCGGCAATTGTGATAGTTCTGGTTAAATCCAGTTTCTGATTACGGACGAACACGATATTGGTGAACTGCGCGCCAACATCAATCATACACACGACTTCATCGGGTCTGAGCCGAGCATAACGCCGGGCACTGGCGGTTAATGAAAACGGAATAACTGAAATCGTTGTCGGCTCCAGTCCGGCTTTTTTGAATGTTGCAATGTGCTCGGAAACAACATCGCGACGCGCGGCAATAACCATAACATTATCACGCACCATACCGCCTTCGCGGATATCCGAGATAACCGTATAATCAAGAATTGACTCGTCTAAAGTGAATGGCGAGTATTTATCGAGCCGTAACAGAATCGCATCCTTGAGTTCTTTTGTTCCCATCTTGGGAAACGGTGCCTGTCGGATACTGACTGCTGGTCCAGAAACAAAACTAATAACCTGTCCCGGTACCGAATCCTTTGTCAGTTCTTTAAGAATTGACGGGATATCAAATATTTCTGCAATCTCCTTTACTCCGTAATCTAAAACCCGTCCATTTTCAAATTTCACATATTTAATTGCGGCTGACCCGATATCAATCGCTAAAATTCCTTTACCTGACTGAGATAACATTTTATTAATTTTCACGCCTAACCTCCATCCTACGAGTAGCTAATAGCCAATTGCTAATGGCTAGATTGCATTTTTGTAATCTTATTATCATTAATTTTCTTATCATAATTATGGCGATGCAATCGGAACAAACTCAATAACCGAACCGTCACTAAACCTTATTGCAATTCGATTCGATGACATTGTCACCGGATTGCCAAGTCCTATTTGATTATCCATAAAACCTTTTAAATCAAATCTCACAACGCTATTGGTCGGGATAACCGGTTTTGGTAATAACTCAACCTGGGTATTCAGACCCGCACGAATCGTATTATTATAATCCCAAACCTGACTGCCCTGGAATGCAACTTGTTCATAAAACGCGGTCACATCCAGATGAATTACCTGCAAAGAATCAATAACCAAAGAATCACCACCGTTAAAAACGCTGAATCCGATGTGATTCAAAGAATCTCCGATTGCGACACCAGTATTTTCAACATATTTTAAATTACTCCGGAAACTGGTTGAAAATTTAAAATCGGCAATTATATTTGAGCGTGGTAAAACTGAAACCCAACGCACAATACTGTCTTCAGTTCCAAACTGCTTGGTTACAACCAAACGATGATAACCAATCGGTACCGGCATATCATTGACCGGTGAAAATTCGAAGTATCCATCGGCGCGTGGATTTTGTTCGTAACTGGTAAGATTGCCGTCTTCTGGCACGGTCAGTCGGATTTTGATTCTTGATGATAAATCAACCGGCGGTGCGCCGTTAATATCGCTAATCGTGCCTGAAATCTGATTGCGCAATAAATACGAAACTGAATCTGCAATTCCCATTGTTACAACCTGCTTGCCGCCACCCGTACTTCGGATAAAGCAATTATCCCGGTCATACTCATAAGGATTACCCCACGCATCAATTTTATAGCCAGTGGAATCTTCAGTGAATTTTTTGGGCACATAAGGTCCTTTCCAATTAGTGCCATCCGCCCGATATAAACCATCAATATACATTGGTAATCTTCCCATATCTCCGACATAACCAAAATTTATTCGCCTGCCATCCGTAACAATCTCCGGGTTACCGGTAAATGCTTGAATTAATTCTGTCATTTCCTTTGACGTCTCGTTAAACCGCGACTGGTAAGTTGTTGAATCAACCGTCCGATAAACGATGGCTAATAACAATCCAATAATCAAAATGACAACCAGCATTTCTACTAATGTTACACCTGCTTGCATAATACTTTTCGTTTTTCGTTCTTCATTTTTCGCTTCTTTACTATTTGCCATTTCAGAACCTTTTTGTCAATCGAAAATCTATTGTATTAATAATGCCAGGATAAATACATACATACTTTTCAATAAAATCAGTCGTGTCAGGGGTCTGCGGTGTCGTATCATAAATAACATACATCTTATGATTTCCTTGCGGGATACTATAAATCATGTACTCACCGTTACTATTCGGTTTTTCGCCTAACTCAGGATAAATGCCGATATTACCGTCTTTGGGATGCACGACATAAATGCGAATTAAAGTATCCTTTGTGCCGGGCGGATTCCCGACCAGATCCAAAATCCGACCATTAACAATGCTTCTGGTCAATAAAGTTTCATTCTGGGCAATTTGACGATGTATCCATGTTTGCGGAGTCATGTTACTGCCCGTCGTATAACTGGTGATAGTCAGACTATCCTTATTATAAATATAAAAATTACCCCACGCATCCTGGATATAATCATTCGGGTTTTCTGAAAATTTATTTTTAATATAAGGTCCTTGCCAGTTTTCTGCATTATCCGGTGCTCTTGCCAAATCAATCAAAGTATCCGGTATTTTGCCCATATCACCAACATATCCGAAATCAGTCCTTTTACCCTCAGCGTATAGTTCCGGATTCCCGGCAATTGCATAGCACAATTGGTCAATCTCTTTTGCGGTCTGATTAAACTTAGTCTGCTGAATTGTTACATCCCACGCTTTAACCGCACCGGTAATTAAAATACCCATTATCATCAATACAATTAATAACTCAATCAACAAAACCCCTGATTGAGAATTTCGTCCGTTTCGGGTCGAATTTCGAATTTTAGAATAAAACGTGTATATCATCATTTTTTAATAACGGGTTAGTGCCATAAAATTCGCCGTCAATTCCTTTGCTTGTTAAACCGATAGTGTCACCTTCTGCATTTATCAATAATCTAATCGAATCTCCCCAGGCATCAAACATAAACGACTGGCGACCGTCATCACGAATATACGGTCCGTTCCAGCCATGTTTGGTAAATGGATTCCAACTATCCGCATCAACCGGTTTTATAACAAGTTCCATAAGATTTTTCGGAAGTCTTCCGACATTTCCTTTAAAACCAAGGTCAACATACTCACCGCCGCTAATTAATTCCGGGTTACCGACAATCGCCTGCTTTAACTGGTTAAGTTTCTGTTTAG
>CAZXRM010000180.1:0-3169 GCA_964642595.1 uncultured bacterium | reverse complement strand
ATATAAAACCGCTGATTGTACGGATTATACTGATTTTTTTTACTTAATCCGTTAAATCGGTCAAATCCGTGGTTACGAATTACCATAAAAAGTCCAACTGTAGCCCAATATTATAAACATCATTGTGGGTTATAAATTCTTTTGTGTTGATTAACGAACCGTCAGCAAAGTGCAAATTCTCCGCTTGTAACACGCCGGTATGAGGAATCTCGGTATATTTTCCTTTGAATTTCAATCTTAGTAACAGGAAATTCGCTGGACGCTGGGTCATCACAAAATAGTATTTCAAGCCCTGGGCATCGAGAAAATCAATACCGACATCTTCAAAAATCCATTGGCTCAGTCCATCGCATTTCCATACTGAAAGACCCGCTTCTAAACCGATTGCATCGGAAAAATTATGCTCC
The DNA here is from genome assembly GCA_964642595.1 of uncultured bacterium. Lineage (GTDB taxonomy): Bacteria > Hydrothermota > Tepidihabitantia > Tepidihabitantales > CAIPLT01 > CAIPLT01. The sequence goes on along the minus strand of CAZXRM010000180.1, from coordinate 2,762 downwards.
CAAGCAACTGACAAAAAATCACCCCAGATTGCTTTTTCGTTATTGTATTCCAAATTTGAGGTCAGTCCGACTACACCTCTTCTTAATTCGCAGGACAGAAAATTTCGTTCAGTCAGACTTGCCAGAATCCTAAAACTTGTTTCATAAGTGTTGGAAACTGATGCTTGAACATCTTTGGGTAGATGTTTCCTCTGTATTTTCTGCTTTAAGCGAAATCGTAGTGGGAAGACCGGGCGATATTCGATTTCACCCTGAAAACGGTAATTGGTCAGTCCGTGTGCGATGTTCTGCCAGACATCTAAATAGGCGCGGGTTAAAGTTATCTGTCGTGATATCTGATAACGTATTTCCGTATATAATCCTTTTTCGGCTTTAGGTGAAGGGAAATACTGGAGTTGTGAAAAAGTCGGGTCAATCAAACGATACGGTTTTTCAAACTCGGTATCTTCGAATTTTACCTGCTCGTTAAATCCGCGATTATACGGATTGTCATAATTCACATCAAAATGGCGGTATAAAGTCATAACATATAAATATTCATACTGGGCTCGCGCTTTGAGTAAATATGCTATTCCGCCGTTTTGCTGCCAGGCATACTCGCCTTCCATTGAAATATTTTCGACGGCAGTTCGGAAATCTATTGAATTAAAGTTTCGTTTATTACCTTTAGTCGTTTTCAGATAATTGTAATCAGTAAAATAAGTCGCATCATTGGGAATATCTATCCATTTAACCAGCGTTGAAAAATCTTTGTTGTATTTACAATTTAATGTATTAAATACCAAGGCAGTTCCTTCTGGGATTAGTCCGATATCCGACAAATCTAACCGAACACTTGCGCCAAGATTGGTTTCGGCGAATGTATGATAATTCGTCGGTAACCGCGGTGTACTTATGACATAATAGAAAATTGTGCCATCCGGATTTTCGATGCCGTCGCGCAGTGTCTTTGAATAAAATAAAGTTGTTTTAACCGGCAGTTTTAAATTAAAATCTGCTTCTCCCCCGACACCTCGAAATCCAAGCAGAGAATTTTCAGTCAAATCGCCGTATATACCCTGGCTACGGGTATAAGTTCGCGAAATAAGTTCAGATGAGTTGTCTAATAGTAAACCCTGTCCCAAAGCAACTCGATAATCACCTAAGAATAACTTTTTAACTGGTCCGATATTAGATGTCTGTAAATAACCACGCCAGTCATTAGTAAAAACCGATGAATTGAAATCTTTCTGCCACCGAATACCGCCAATAAAATTATTGCCGATACGGGTTCTGATTCTTTGCGATAAGATTGTGCGGTGTTTTAAACTTGCCAGATAATCGTATTCTTTATTCAAGCGGTCGTAATACCAGTCAATATCACGGTCGTTAAACCCGGCATCATAATATTTTGTTTTCTCATTTAAATCCTCGTATGCCTGTGTGATTGATGCCATCTGAGTTTCCGGTGCGTTGTCGGTTTCATAATCATAGCCGTAGTCAAAATTTAAACGATAATTGCCGGAAAACTTGATTGACTTCGGGTCAGTATAAGCGACATAATTGCGGATATTGCGAAAACCGTAATTGGACAAACCGTTAATATCCCTTAAATCACGGTATTCTTTTATCTGCTGACCGATTTTAAGATGTTTGATGACTGCAATCGCATCAATTAATGTGACATTCTCCAGTAAAATTAAATCGTCAATCGTTACTTTATTGACATTCATCGGCGACAAAAGCATATCCTGCCAGTCTTCGATTGCGGCTTTGGTTGGACTTTCTTCGGTGGCTAAAGACTTTTGGATACGGTAAATGTTCAGATAAGTTTCGCCTTTGCCTTCTTTGCGTCCAATCCGGATGAGCGGTTTGATTTCCTCAAACTTTTCGCTCGATATGCCTTTAATCTTCCTTAAATCATAAATGCTGTTAAACTCATCGTATAATAACAGGTACTCGTAAATCTCTTCGGCAACATTTTGGGGAATTGGTAGTTCAGCAATCTGGTTAAAAGTTGCGTTATTAATATCAAGCTGGCTCTGCTGAGTATAGGCACTGAGAGAAACAAATATGCCACCGATGAGCAAAAATATAACCACTGAAAACACTGAATTCACTGAAAAATTATTCTTTTTCCCTGTGTGTTCTGTGTACTCAGTGGTAAATAAATTCTGTTTCATATTTTCGTACTTTCGTGGTAAAATCATCAGGTTATTTAATTATTGTAAAATCGCAACGACGGTCTTTCCAATACTCTTCAATTGATGCACTGGTTAGTTCTTCTTTCCCCTTGCTGATTGTCTGTAATCTTGATTTTTCAACGCCGGCTTTAACTAGAAAATCCCGAACTGTATTTGCTCGTTTCATACCCAACTTAATATTATATGCACTTTTTCCTTTAGGGTCGCAATAACCAATAATCATAACATTAATTTCCGGATTATCTTTCAAAATTTGTGCATTATTATTAAGAATTTGCATACCGTTAGGAGTAATATCATATTTATCATAATCAAAGTAAACCGGCTGCAGTTTTATATCGGTATATGTTTTTACCGGCGGTTTCACATTGATTGTCGTTTCTTTTTTAACGGGTTCTGGTTGCGGAATTGGTGTAAATTCCATTGTCACTTCCTTTTGAACCGGTTTTTTCTGCCATGCATCTAAATCAATTTTAATGCCAAAATTATGAGTTAATGGTAATTCCGGATGTGTGGTCATAGCATAATCAATATAGAAATTTTTATATCCGGTTCTCAGTCCAAATGCAAATCTTATCG
>CAZXRM010000179.1:0-3182 GCA_964642595.1 uncultured bacterium | reverse complement strand
GTAGATAAATATAGCAAAAAAGACAGATTTGTCAAGGGGTTATGTTGATTATACTGAGTTATTTCAGTTGCTCGACAAGTATATCTTTTATATTGGCAGCGGAAACTTTTCCCATCATTTTTTTGGATACTGCTCCAATTAAAAAACCAATGACCGTAGTTTTACCATTTTTATACTTGAGAACAACATCTGGATTTTCCTCGATGACTTGTTTTACCGTAGTTAATAATAATTCATTGTCTTCTTCAATAAATAATTGTTTTGCTTGAGCAATCTCGGACGGGCTATTATCCGATATCACCATTTCTGTAAATATTTCTTTTGCCGACAGATTGGTGATTTTTTGCTCTTTAAGCAGTTTTAGTAATTCAGCAGTCCTTCGCGGTGTGATTGGAAATTGTTGAATAGACAGTACTTTTTCATTCAAGATTGCCCTGACTTCAGTTACTAACCAATTTGCAACTAATCTGGGTTCATTTATTTCTTGGATTGTCTTATCAAAATAATCGGCAAAATCTTTATTTTCAGTAATGATATCGACAATATGCTCGGGCAGTTTCATCTGCTCAATTAATACCTGTTTTCTCTGCCAGGGTAATAAAGGAATAGTTTCTCTGATTTCTTCAATTTTTTCTGAGTCTATATGCAGTACCGGTAAATCCGGCTCTGGGAAATACCGGTAATCTTCGCTTTCTTCTTTACCCCGCATCGGACCGGCGGTTTTGGTTTGTTCGTCCCAGAAAAGCGTCTCCTGAATAACTTTCTGATTATTATCCAATAATTTCGACTGGCGGACAAACTCAAATTCAAGTGCTTCTTTGACATTGTGCATTGAATTAAGGTTTTTCAGTTCGGTTCTCACTCCAAATTTCTCCTGCCCGATGGGCCGAATTGATATATTAGGTTCACAGCGAAAGTGTGCCTTTTCCATATCGCAATCCGATACTTCTAGATAGCGCATAATCTGCCTAAGTGTTTGCAAGTATTGGACAGCTTGTTCTGGACTGCGAAAGTCGGGTTCAGTAACAATCTCAATCAAAGGTATGCCGCATCGGTTGAAATCAACCAATGATTCATTGCCCGAATGAATTGATTTACCCGAATCTTCTTCAAGGTGCAGTCGCCGGATTCGGATTTTTGTGTTATTAATATTCAAGAAACCGCTAAATGCCAGGGGCTCTTTATACTGAGTAATCTGATAACCTTTGGGCAGGTCCGGATAAAAATAATGTTTTCGGGCAAAAATACTGTTTTGAGCAATTTGACAATTTAATGCCAGACCGGCTTTGATTGCCAATTCAACTGCTTTCTGATTCATTGTCGGCAGAACGCCGGGTAAGCCTGAACAGATCGGACAAATATTGGTATTGGGTTGACCGCCGAATTCAACCGGACAGGCACAGAATAATTTTGTCTTAGTTTTTAACTGAACATGGACTTCGATGCCGATAATGATTTCGTATTTATTGTTCATTTCTTTTTAACCACGAATATCACTAATAAACGAATGACACGAATAAAAACCTAAAGTAAAGATTAGTGTGATTTGTCCTATTCGTGTTATTCGGGGTAGAGTTCTTCTTATATAAATCGATGGTTTCATACTACTGTTTCTTCAATTGCCTGTGCGGAGTTTATTATGTATTCTTCACCCATTGCCGGACCGGTAATTTGAATGCCAACCGGGAAATTGTCAATTAATTCTGGTGCGGGCACTGAAATCGCAGTTATGCCAGCAAGGTTTGCCGGAGTTGTAAAAATATCGCCAAGATACATTGCAAGCGGGTCTTCAATTTTTTCGCCGATTTTAAAGGGTAGAGTTGGCGTGGTCGGTGTTATTATCACATCGCATTCTTTAAATGCATTGTTAAAATCCTGTTTAATCAAATTGCGTGCCTTTTGGGCAGTTCCATAGTACTCGTCATAATATCCTTTAGACAATCCGTAGGTACCGATCAAAATTCTTCTTTTGACTTCAGTATTCAAACCTTGGTCCCGGGTTTTTTCATACATTTCTTTCAGTTCTTTTGTGTCAAGACGCAGACCATATTTTACACCATCATACCGTGCTAAATTAGATGATGCTTCTGCCATGCAGATTAGATAGTAAGTTGCAACTGCATATTTCGTGTTAGGCAATGATACTTCTTTGACATTCTTACACTTCTTGCTCAGATTTTTTATCGTATTATCAATTACTTTTGCAATTCGTGTGTCAAGTCCCTGAGCAAAAAACTGTTTAGGGATACCAAGTGTGTAATTTTTAATCGTACCCGCATCAACTGAAATTGGTGTGACTGGCTTATTGATAGTAGTTGCATCAAGTGGGTCATAGCCTGCGATAATATTGAAAATAGTTGCGACATCTTTTACCGATTTTCCAATCGGTCCGATGCAATCTAATGATGAAGCAAAGGCGACCAGTCCATAACGCGAAACCCGTCCATAAGTTGGTTTTAATCCGACCACGCCACAAAATGCAGCAGGATGCCTGACCGAACCGCCGGTATCACTTCCTAAAGCAGAGATTGCGCCTTGATATTTTACCACTGCGGCTGAACCACCGCTTGAACCACCGGTTACATAATCATTATTTATCGGATTTTTCGTCGCTCCAAAATAAGATGTTTCAGTGGAAGAACCCATTGCAAATTCGTCTAAATTAGTTTTGCCAATAATTATTGCTCCGGCATTTTTCAGCCGAGCAATTGCAGTTGCATCATAAGGACTGATAAAATTCGACAATATTTTTGAACCGCAGGTCGTTAATTTGTCCTTAACGCAGATATTATCTTTGACCGCAATTGGAATGCCGGTTAATGGGGGCAAATTATTATAATCAACTTTTTGGTCAAGTTGTCTTGCTTGGTTAATTGCCTCTTGTTCAAATATTGAGATAAAACCATTTATTTTTTGCTCATCGGTTTTGATGTGATTAATAACCGAATCAATAATATCAATGAATTTAATTTCTTTGGACTTGATTTTATCGTGGAGAGAATTAATTGTGAGTGCGGATAAATCTTGTTTGTTCATTCCAGTACCGCGGGGACAAAGATATAATTAAATTTCTTGTACGGCAGGTAATTGTCCATACACTTAAACGGTTTGATTTCATCCAAGCGAAGCGGCAAAACAATCATAACCGCATGCGTCATCGGAGATACATTTCTTAATTCCAG
>CAZXRM010000178.1:0-3187 GCA_964642595.1 uncultured bacterium | reverse complement strand
AATTTAACATTTCTATTTAGTAAAAACTTTAACATTTCTAAATAGTAACATCAGTAAATAGGTGCGGGGTTGACACTCAGTTTTTATCAAATTATAATATTTAATTATGGCATTGAAAAGAATATGCAAGCCGGAAAACGAATTGATGGCAATGTCAATAAAATCTCTACTGGAGGAATCCGGGATTAATGCAATTATCCATTCTTTTCAAATCCCATGGTATAACGGCTTGGCTAAAATGATGCGTCCAGAATGGGGCGAAATACTGGTTGACGAAGACGACTATGACGAAGCCAAAGAGATTGTTGATAAATTTTTAACAACAGAAAATAATGATGAACCCACTTCTTAAAATTACTAACTCTTCACTCCTCACTCCTTGCTACTCGCTACTCGCTACTCGTTACTAATATGTTATACATCTATCGTTTTGGCAATCATAAAGCCGATGGCTCGGCGCGGTTATCTATAATTTTAGGCGGTAAAGGTGCTGGTTTGGCAGAAATGACTAACATCGGAATTCCAGTTCCGCCCGGCTTTACTATTTCCACTAAAGTTTGTGTCAGATATTTAAAAATTGGCAATTACCCAAAAAGATTATTATCCGAAGTCAAGCAGGGAATGAAATATATCGAACGCATTACCGGTCATAAATTCAATGATGCAAGTGACCCTTTGTTATTATCGGTTCGCTCAGGCGCGCGAGTTTCAATGCCCGGTATGCTCGATTCAGTTCTGAATCTTGGTTTAAATGACAAGACAGTTGAAGGATTAGCCAGGCAAACCAGGAATCGAAGATTTGCCCTTGATAGTTATCGAAGATTTATCGAGATGTTTTCGGATGTTGTATTGGATTTACCGGTTGAAGATTTTGAAAGGATCCTTGAAACCGAGAAGAAAAAAAGTAAGGTAAAACTTGATTCTGAGTTATCGGAAAAATCACTCGAAACCGTCATTAGACATTATAAATTAAAAGTTTTGGAATTGACTAATAAGCCATTTCCGGAAAATCCATTTACACAACTCTGGCAAGCAATCACTGCCGTTTTTGAATCCTGGAACAATCCGCGTGCTTATGAATATCGCCGAATTTATAAAATCCCTGAAGACTGGGGAACCGCGGTCAATGTCCAGGCAATGGTTTTTGGCAATATGGGTGAAACTTCCGCAACCGGTGTTGTTTTTACCAGAAACCCATCCACCGGTGAAAATGAGCCGTATGGTGAATATCTGATAAATGCTCAAGGCGAAGATATTGTTGCCGGGGTTAGAACGCCCCAGCCAATTGAATGGCTGAAAGAAACTCATCCCAGAAACTATTTACAATTATTGCAGATTCTCAAAAAACTGGAAAACCATTACCGCGATATGCAAGATATCGAATTTACGATTGAAAATAACCGTCTCTGGATATTACAATCCCGACGGGCAAAACGGACTGCCCGCGCCGCGGTAAAAATCGCTTATGATCTGCATATCTCAAACCGGATAACCAAACCCGAAGCGATTTTGAGAATTTCAGCAAAAGATGTCGAATCACTTTTACATCCTTTGATTTCAACCAAAGAAAAAGTTTCTCCTATCGCCAAAGGGATTCCAGCTTCACCCGGCGCGGTTTCTGGTATCGCAATTTTTTCTACGCCGAAAGCGGTTAAACTCGGACGTGCCGGGAAAAAAATAATACTGGTCAGGCAAAAAACTTCGGCCGAAGATGTTGGTGGAATGGTGCAATCGGTCGGATTTCTAACTGCGACTGGAGGAATGACTTCACACGCGGCGGTCGTTGCTCGCGGGATGGGTAAACCCTGTATTGTTGGTTGCGAAGATATTGAGATTGATGAATCATCTCAGAAAGCGTTATTTGCTAATCATGTAATCACCGAAGGCACAAAAATCACAATTGACGGCACGAGTGGTGCAGTTTATTTTGGTTCGATACAGACAATTGAACCCACAATGAGCATTGAGTTCAAAAGAGTTCTACAATGGGCAGATGAATATCGGCGATTAAAAGTAAGAACCAATGCCGATACGCCGCACGATGCGATGACCGCCAGAAAATTTGGTGCAGAAGGTATTGGTCTGTGTCGGACCGAACATATGTTTTTTGGTACCAAACGGATTCGGGCAATGCGTGAGATGATACTCTCGACGACTCACGAAGCGCGCGTCTGCGCCTTAAGCAAACTCTTGCCATTTCAGAAACTAGACTTTATCGGAATTTTCCAGGCAATGGATGGTCTTCCCGTTACAATCCGAACTTTAGACCCACCCTTGCACGAATTTTTACCCAAAGAAGAAAAACAGGTAATCAGATTGGCGCACTGGATGAAACTACCCGAAGACAAAGTCAAACAGACCGTGAATCAACTTAAAGAAGACAACCCGATGCTTGGGTTTCGCGGTTGTCGGCTGGGCATCACTTATCCGGAAATAACCGAGATGCAGACCCAGGCAATATTTGAAGCCGCCTGCGAAGTAACAAAACAAGGGAGAAAAGTTTTTCCTGAAATTATGATACCATTGGTTGGCACATTAACCGAATTTGTCAGTCAGAAAAAGATAATTGAACGAATTGCAGGATTGATGATGGCAAAATATCAGGTTAAAATTAATTACACAATTGGCACGATGATTGAAGTTCCACGTGCCGCGCTCGTTGCCGATGAAATTGCTAAAGAAGCGGATTTCTTCTCGTTCGGTACAAATGACTTAACTCAGACTGTATTCGGATATTCGCGCGACGACGCCGGAAAATTTCTACCTAATTATTTAGACAAAGGAATTTTAAGTAAAAATCCGTTTGAAACACTCGACACTCAGGGAGTTGGTGTTTTAATCAAAATGACTGTAAAACAGAGCAGAAGCACAAAACCCGATTTTAAAATTGGCGTTTGCGGTGAACAAGGTGGTGATGCTGACTCTGTCGAATTTTTTCATAAAGTTGGTCTTGATTATGTCAGTTGTTCACCATACCGGATACCCGGTGCGCGCATCGCCGCCGCTCAAGCCGCACTGAAATATAAAACTGGTAAATAGTCATAAGCGACTCACCCCGCACCTATTTTTGAGATTGTGTGAGACAAACGAAATACTATAGTTTAGACAATACTGCATTTGAAAATAGGTGCTGAGAGATATTGTCAATGTTTGTGGAAATTTATTTAAGTTAGGCATATCTTTTTTC
>CAZXRM010000177.1:0-3197 GCA_964642595.1 uncultured bacterium | reverse complement strand
CTAAACAGAAACTTAACCAGTTAAAGCAGGCGATTGTCGGTAACCCGGAATTAATAAGTGGCGGTGAGTATGTTGACCTTGGTTTTAAAGGTAATGTCGGAAGACTTCCTAAAAATTTTATGGAGCTTGTGGTCAAACCAGCGGATGCAGACAGCTGGAATCCATTTGCAAAACACGGCTGGAACGGACCGTATATTCGTGATGATGGTCATCAGTCGTTTATGTTTGATGCCTGGGGTGATTCAATTAAATTACTAATAAATACGGACGGCGACACTGTTGGTTTAACAAGTCGAGGGATTGACGGCGAATTTTATGGAACTAATCCGTTATTAAAAAATGATGATATACAGGTACTTTTCTAAAATGACAAATTCCAAATTCCAAATTCCAAATTCAGAGCAAGGAGTACTATTGATAGAATTGCTGATTGTATTGATGATTATGGGTATTTTAATCACCGGTGCGGTTAAAGCGTGGGATGTAACGATTCAGCAAACCAAGTTTAATCAGACCGCAAAAGAGATTGATGAATTGTGCTATGCAATTGCCGGGAATCCGGAACTTTATGCTGAGGGTAAAAGGACTGATTTCGGATATGTTGCTGATATGGGCGAGATACCAGATACTTTGATTGATTTGGCAAGAGCACCAGACAATGCTGAAAACTGGCAAGGTCCCTATATTAAAAATAAATTTTCAGAAAATCCGGATGATTATATTCAGGATGCCTGGGGTAATTTTTATATTTATAATAAAGACAGTCTGACCATCACCAGTTATACGACGGGCAGTAATATGACTCCGCAAACTTGGATACATCGTCAAATTGCCCAGAATGAAACTCTACTGACCAGAAGTATTGTTAATGGTCGGATTTTGGATTTAGTCGGAAATCCGCCAGGAACCAAAGACACTTTGGTCCGTATTTATGTTGTGCATCCCAAAGACGGGATTATCGGTATTTATCCTGAGCTAGGCGAAAAACCGAATAATAACGGCGAGTATACAATTTATAGTATCCCACAAGGAAATCATAAGATGTATGTTATCTATGACACAACTCCACAGACTCCAGATACAACTGATTTTATTGAAAAGTATGTATGTATTTATCCTGGTATTGTCAATACCATAGATTTTCGGTTGACCAAGAGGTTTTAAAATGACGAATGGCAGATGGCAAATAGTAAATGAAGGATGTCGAATGGCGACGGGTGTAACATTGGTAGAAATGCTAGTCGTTATTTTAATTATCGGATTGCTATTAGCTATTGTTTATCGAACGGTTGACACAACAACTTATCAGTCACGATTTAACGAGACATCAAAGGAAATGGCGGAATTGGTAAAAGCTTTTACGGGAAACCCGGAGATTGTTTCGGATGGGAGAAGGATAAATTTCGGTTATGTCGGAGATATGGGAAGATTACCGGTGTATATTGATGGCTTATATCGGTCTGATGGTACAAACTGGAAAGGACCTTATGTGCCCAAAAAATTTATTGAGGATTCCACTGGATATAAAATTGATGCGTGGGGTAATCCTTATGAATATGACCGTGACAATTGCTTTGTACGAAGTACGGGTGGCGGAAAACAGGTTTTAACAATGGGGATTGTAGATTCAGTTTCGTATTTGTTGCGCAATCAGATTTCAGGCACGATAACCGATATTAACAACGCACCCCCGGTTGATTTATCATCTAGAATCAGAATCCGGCTGACCGTACCACAAGACGGCGATCTTGTCAGTTATGAACAAAATCCGCGTTCGGATGGATATTTCGAGTTTTCATCGGTCAATGATATGCCGGTTCCAATCGGCTATCATCGAATGGTTGTGACCAAGCAGTTCGGAACCGAAGACAGCATTGTGCGTTGGGTATCGGTTCTACCCCGCTCAAATATTATTGCCGATTTCAAGTTTTCGACAAGTTTTCGAAGCAATTTAAAATATGTCGAAAATACCGGTGTCGCGATCGGAGATTCTTTGAATCATATCGGTTTCAGCGTATTTAACGGTGGGGATTCTTTGGTTATTGATTCTTTGCAGATAACTCATTTGGATGTTACTGCATTTTACGAACAGGTTGCATTCCAGGGCAGTCAGGTTTGGGATTATAATAATACAATTCGTGCTGGTTTAAATACCCAGGTTGAATTATCCCCGAAACCGGTTATTCCAACCAATAGTGTTGCAAGATTTGATTTAAGAGGTTTCATGGACAATCAAATAGGACTTGGCAATCCGGTGACTATGACATCGAATCGAATTGCAATAAGGTTTAGTGATGGTTCGGTTATTGAGTTTGTCCCGGTTGCATCGCCATAATTATGAATAGAAAATTAATGATAAAAGCGTTACTGAGTTCGTGTGTTGCTGAGTTGATGAGTTTTGAATTTAACTCATTAACCCAAAAACCCATTAACTCATTAATCCATTTGGCTATTGGCAGGACGGAGGTCAGGTGTGAAATTTAATAAAATGTTATCTCAATCAGGTAAAGGCATTTTAGCAATTGATATCGGGTCAGCGGCAATTAAATATGTCCGGTTTGAAAATGGCCGGGTTTCGGATTACGGAGTAAAAGAGATTGCTGAAATATTTGATATTCCATCAATTCTTAAAGAGCTGACAAAAGATTCAGTCCCGGGACAGGTTATTAGTTTTGTTTCCGGACCAGCGGTCAGCATCCGTCAAGCTCCATTTCCTAAGATGGGGACAAAAGAACTAAAGGATGCAATTCTGTTACGGCTTGATAAGTATTCACCATTCACGCTTGACGAATCAATTCTTGATTATACTGTCATCTCGGATATCCGAGAAGGCGGTATGGTTCGTGATAATGTCATGGTTATTGCCGCGCGGCGTGATGTCGTATCCGAGCATATAGCGACATTTAAGAAAGCCGGACTGGAACCAACGACGATTTCGGTTATTCCGTTTTCATTGGCGGCCGGTGCCCGTCGTTATGCCCGGCTCAGGCCAGACGAGGTGGTTTGTGTTATTGATATCGGTGCACAGTTTACAAACATTGTTTTTATTCGCAACCAGCGGATTGATTTGACCCGTACCATCACGATTGCCGGCAATGCTTTAACCGAATCAATGACGATATCATTAGCAACCGAAGATGGTGAACTGGCATTGAGTATAACTGAAGCCGAAGAATTGAAAAAGTTGTATGGTATTC
>CAZXRM010000176.1:0-3230 GCA_964642595.1 uncultured bacterium | reverse complement strand
CTGTATGAAAGTGAGGATAAAATATTAAGAGAAAAAGCATCTTTATTTACTTTTATATTTTAGAAACTAATCAGCGAAATAATAATGCTTGCAATAAATGTTCTGGGTTGTCGGGATTTGGTATTTTTAGATTATTTTCAACCAGCAGATTTTTCAGGAATATTTGCAGGTATTCTTTGAGTTGATTATCTTATACGTCTCATCAGGTATTGGTCAAGCGTTCAGGTGTCAGAGAAAAAAATCACGCTGTCCAGACAGGTTATGGCTTGACTTTGATTATTATTCTTAATAGAATTTTCTTTATGAAAAAATGCACGAAACTCTTGCCTCTTACCTCTTGCTTCTTGCGTCTTATTTCTTGCCTCTTGCTTCTTGCTTCTTGTGCTAAAAAGATGCTTCCGCCCAGTCCGGATAGATTTGCTCCGCATCTGGAACAAATTCAGCCAATCAACCGGATGCGCCTTGATTTAATTTTTGATGAATATATCAATACCATTACCAATATTCAAAATTTGTATATCACTTCTTCTGAATCAGAAACCTTGCGTATCCTCAATTTATCAGTTAAGAAAAATATCGTCACGCTTTTTTCGCAACCAACCAAACCCGGCATCTATCAAATCTCTGGTTCAATTTCTGACAAATTTAACAACTTTGCCCGTATCAATAAAAAGTTCCAGGCAAGTTTAAATGTCGATACTATTGCACCTAAAATCAGCACAATTTATCCCAGTCCTGGTGCAGTTAATAAAACAAAGAATATTTATCTGGAATTCAGTTTTAATGAGCCGGTTGACACTTCATCTCAGATAAAATATTACACAACATCATTAGATACCAGCAAAATCAGATTGATGTGGCAAAATGATTGGCAAAAACTGACATTCGGTTATTCTGATTCGCTTTTACCTAAGACCACTGTTTATTTTTTGCTTTTACCAACCATCAAAGATTTAGAGAACAACCAAATTAAAGATTATGGCTACACATTTTTCACTTCTGATTCAAACCTGTCCCCTGTGCTTTTGACTGGTGAATTATTTTATAAAGACCAACCATATAAAAACGGTATCATAATATTTTCCGAATCAGATAAAAAAGCATTTACTCTGTCCGATGTCCAAGGGATTTTTTCCATCCGTTTAGACTCATTAAAATATAATATCACGGCGCTCGCCGATACCAATTATGATAATTTTGTTGATTTGATTAGTGAACTGAATAATTTCAATACCACTGATACCAATCAAATAAAATTAGAACTCAAACCAATCTCAGAAAAGAAGACAATTGATGAGTATCTTTATTAGTATAATTTTAATCGGTCTTTATATTTTACTATTATTGAAAGACCGAAAAACCGCCGGTTACAAACTGCATTCAATATTACGACTAATAATATTATTGTTGGTTATTCTAATCGCCCTGGGCAACATCTTCCGATTTTCCTATAACCAAAAACCAAAAGTACCAGTGCTGGTACTGGTTGATATTTCAAAAAGCGTCAACGGTAATTTGCTCGTAATCCAGCAGGTAGTCAATAAAATCACTGAACTCCCCCAAGTTAAAAAATTCTTTTCATTCAGCGATTCAGTACAGAAATGGGACAACAATCAAATCGCCCAAGGCACACGCACTGACATCGGGCAGGCACTGAGTTTTGCTCAAACCAATCGGCCTGGTGCAATTGTTTTAATCTCGGATGGTCAGCACAACGGTAGCATAGACCCGCTGACACTTTCTCAACAGGTTCAAGCACCAATTTACACAATCGGCATCGGCATTGAACAAAACCAGGATTTGTCAATTCACAGCATCCGAAAACCATTGCAGACTTTTTTCGGCGATACGGCAATCATCACAACCCGTATTCAGAATATCGGATTTAATAATCAACAAGTTAAAATCACGCTTGAGCGCAAAGGAAAAGCAATCTCAACCCAAGATATTATGTTATCTGGCCGAGATGCTCTACAAGAATTGAATTTTAAAATAGTACCTGAGTCAACCGGTCGCAACAGTTATTCAATTAAAATTGATAATCTGCCCGGCGAAATCAATACTGCTAATAACCGCAAAGACTTTACTCTGCAAGTAATAAAAAACCGCTGGCAGATACTTTATCTCACTAACTCGCCGTCTTTCAATACCCGCTTTATCACATCTTCGCTCGAAAAAAATGAGACCGACAATCAAAATAATTTCACGGTTATACCAATCATCGGATTTACCGGTCGAGACTTGAAAACTCTTAAACCAATGCCACTTGACCAGTCATTTAACAATGTGGATGTTGTAATTCTCGACAATATAAACGAATCTGACCTAACTTCAGATGTTGTTGCCAGACTTAGAGACTTACTTAACCAGAACAAAGGATTTTTAATGCTGACCGGTGATGGTTTTCGTCCCCAATTTTTCTTAAAAGAAATTCTGCCTTTTGAATTTACCAGTAACAATATCCAGAAAAAAGATATATTCATCGAACTGACCGATAATGGTGTCAGCGTGCCGATTTTCTATAGTGAAAACAACGATTATCTTTTGGATAATACTCCGCCGTTATGGGGAATTAATGTTGCATCAAGCGTCAAACCCAATGCAGTCGTCTGGGCAAAAATCAAAGAGACCGGGTTACCTGTCATCGGCTATCATCAATATAAAAATTCCAAGATTGTACTTATCAATTCTTTTCCATTGTGGCGTCTCGGATTTTCCGCAATCGAGACCGACCAGACCAGAGAGCGGTTTGACTTGTTCTTGAAAAACCTGATAAGATTTCTGGCACTCAAAGAATCCGATGCATTCCGGCTCGTTACCGATAAACCGGATTATCTGATTGGTGAAAAAATAATCTTTGATTTGCTCGCAACCACACCCGACGGACGTAACTGGACCGACCTGGATATAAAAATTGATATTCCGAAACTGAACATCTCCCTGCCATTATACGAATCGAATCCCGGCGTTTACGAAGGTGAAATTGATGCATCGCTGCCTGGTGAATATCCGGCCGAAGCAATTATCAACAAAGACAACAAACAAATCGGCAAGGCAAAAGCAGTATTTACAATCAATCAGCAAAGCGTTGAGGATATTTTTGGTCTTAATTCTGACCTGTTGTCAAAAATCGCCGAGAAGACCAATGGTAAATATTACACTGCTGAAGAATTCCTGAAACAATCGTTCAATCCTGATGTCATCAGTTATAAAAAGACCTTAAGTTTCAC
>CAZXRM010000175.1:0-3249 GCA_964642595.1 uncultured bacterium | reverse complement strand
TTCGGAAATATCGGCTTGGATAAATTTGAATTTTTTGTTCTTTAATAGATGTCTAATATTTTCTTTCTGTCCGGTAATTAAATTGTCAAGGCAGATTATTGAGCAGTTGTGATTGATAAAATAATCGCAAAGATGTGAGCCGATAAAACCCGCACCACCGCTAATTAGAATTCTCATTTGCTTATAATTTTAACCACGAAAGCACGAAGAACACGAAAGATATTTTAGCCACGAATTGACATGAATATTCGCTAATTTTATAATTATTGTCCGATGCTTTGATAGTTAAAGCCGATTTGTTTCATTTTGTTTGGTTCAAAGATATTTCTGCCGTCAATCACGATCGGTTTTTTAAGTAATTTCTTAATCTTTGATAAATTTAAATTTCTAAATTCTTTCCATTCGGTAATTAAAATTAATGCATCGCTCGCTTTGGCAACATCATAAGGATTTTGGCAATACTCGATATCGGGCATAATCCTTTGAGCATTGTTCATTGCGTGCGGGTCATACGCTTTGATTTTAGCACCGTGCTTTTTGAGCATTTTAATTATGTCAATCGAAGGCGCAAATCTCATATCGTCAGTATTAGGCTTGAATGATAAACCAAGTATGCCGAGTTGTTTTTCTTGCAGTCTTCCCAAGACTTTTTTTATCTTATTAACAAACCGCTCTTTTTGTGCTTGATTGATGTAGGCAACTTCTTTTAGTAATTTGTAGTCATAACCGAGTTTATCAGCAATCTGGATAAATGACTGCAGGTCTTTGGGTAGGCAGGAACCGCCATAACCAACCCCGGCATTTAAAAAGTCTGAGCCAATGCGTCGGTCCAATCCGATACCCTGGGCGACTTTTTTGATTGACGCGTTGGTCAGTTCGCAGATGATTGAAATGGTATTGATAAAAGAAATTTTCATAGACAGAAAAGCGTTAGATGCGTGCTTGATAAGTTCAGCACTTTCAATATCAGTATTGAGAATTGGTGATTTAATCGGCTGGTATAATTTGTTTAATAACTTTTGGGCGCGTATGTTTTCAGTGCCAATTACAATCCGGTCCGGATAAAGAAAATCATTGACTGCATTGCCTTCACGCAAGAATTCGGGATTAGATGCAACATCATATTTTACTTTGTGTTTATTATTTTTATCAATAATCTTTTTTATTTTCTCATAAGTCCTGACCGGCACAGTTGATTTTTCAACAATGACTTTATAATTATTTAGATTAAAACTAATCACCCGTGCAACATCTTTGATGTCAGACAAATCAAGTTCACCAGATGCTTTGGGTGGTGTGCCGACCGCGATAAAGATTATATTCGATTGTTTAATTGCCTGATTAATATCATTGGTAAACTGCAGACGACCATTTTTAATATTACTTTTAATTATCTGAGATAATTTTGGCTCAAAGAACGGAATTTTTCCTTTATTCAGGTTGTGGATTTTATGTTCGTCTTTATCAACACAGATGACATTGTGTCCGATAAGGGCAAAACAGGCACCGGATGTAAGTCCAACATAACCAGTGCCAATCATCGCAATTTTCATATTACCGATTATATTAGTTTTATATAAGTTGTCAATACAATGAGAATGATAAATGCAGAAATATCGTTATTTTGGGGAGAGTATCTGATTGCTGATGCTGTTTTCATTGAGCAAACTGTGAATTAACGACGCTCGTTTTTCATCCCGCTCCAAAGCGGACATTTCCTGATTATAAAATACCTGAAGGTTTGCCGGTCGGATTAAAAGCATCAGTTGATTTATTCTCTGGATAGAAGTTTTGGTGATGATGTTCATTGCCACACCCAGTCGAACGGTTGCCAATAAATTGAGCGCTTCCTGGCTGGCAATCAGCCGTGCCGAACTTAAGATTGCATAAGCTCGGTAGATTTTATCTTCCAGTTCTTTGCGGGTATTTTTAAGCATATAGTCGCGGGCTTTTTCTTCGTAACCGATTAACTGGTTGGTAATTTTTTCGATGCCTTCGACAATTTCGGTCTCAGACTGACCGAGCGTGACCGTATTGGATATCTGAAAGAAATGACCACGGGTTTCAGTGCCTTCACCGAAAAATCCGCGCACATTATAACCAATCTGCCAGATTGCCCGCAGGACTTTTTCAATCTCTTTGGTCAAGACCAATCCTGGCAAATGAATCAATACTGATGCTCGAAGACCGGTTCCGACATTACTCGGACAGGATGTAAGAAATCCGTATTGCGGTGAATTGGCGTAGCGCAGTATTAATTCCAATCCATCGTCCAGTGCATTAAGCATTTTCAAGCCATTGGTAAAATCATATCCAGCAGATAAAACCTGAAACCGCAAGTGGTCTTCTTCATTAACCATAAGACTGACATTTTCATCTTCATTGATAAAAACCGCCCGACCCGTATTAAGATTTGAGTTTGGGGACTGGGGTTTGGCATTTAATTTCAGACCGTGAATAAAATCCGGCGATATCAAATGCCGTTCGACAAGAAACTCTGCCTGCAATGGTGAAATTTTATCGAATGCAATGTATTCAATCGGATTTAAAAATTCCGGTATGCGCTCGCCATCTTTAAACGCCATATTGATAATATCGAGAATACCTGCCAGCTCGCGGTTGGTTGCTTTATTGGGAAAGGGAAATCCGGCGAGATTTCGGGCATAACGCACCCGGCTCGATAAGACGATTTGCGAAGTCGTGTCATTGGTTATGAGCCATGACGGCGTGGTCTGGTCAAAGGTCGAGAAATCGGAAAGTTTCATTTGGATTTATTTGTCTGCCGAATCTTTTTTATCTGGTCGCGGATGCGCGCCGCTCTTTCAAAATCTTCTTTCTGAATTGCACTGTCTAATGTGGTTCGTAATTTTCTGATTTCAAATTTCTCGCTGATTTTTTTTCTACCTTGAGTAATTATTTTACCGGTATGCTGGGTCGCATTATGAATGCGCTTGATAATCGGTTCGAGTTTTAGGGCAAATGATTGATAACACTGCTCACAGCCCAATCGCCCGCGACGGCGAAAATCGGCAAACGAGAGTCCGCAGTTAGTGCATAGTATATTATTGTCCTGTTCCGAAATTTTTTCCTGCAATTCGTTTAGAATTTCCTGTGCCGAGAGTTTGGTCTTTTTTATTTCACCAACGCCTTTTTTTTCCGCACATTCTTTGCATAATGATAGTTCGACGACCGTACCGTCTTTATCAATAGTTGATATAACGACCGCTACTTCGGGTTTCTGACAAATTG
>CAZXRM010000174.1:0-3311 GCA_964642595.1 uncultured bacterium | reverse complement strand
GGGAGGTGATTAAAATGTTTGGACATGGCAGAAGATTACGACGCTGGTCATCAGCACCGCGTGGTTACACTTATGTCGGACCTTGCCGGTGCGGAACCGGTCCGCATGCTTTTTATCAGGATACGCAAGGAAGACTTATTCCGGCTCATCATCTTTGTAATCAACCCGTATCGTTTCAACCAACTAAAGAAGATTTAAAAGCAGAACTGGAAGCACTAAAAGAAGAAAAAGCAGAACTGGAAAAATATATCACAGAGCTGGAAAGTGAGATCAGTACTGAAAAAAAGTAAATATCTCACATATTTAATAACATTATCTTAAATACAATGGAAGGAGAATAATTTTTTAATGCGAAAAGAAGATATCGAAATACAACAACAAAATATGCAACAGAAGTTGAGTAAGATTAAGCACAAAATCATAGTAATGAGCGGCAAAGGCGGTGTTGGTAAAAGCACGGTCGCAGTAAATTTAGCAATTACCTTGTCTTTACAAGGATATGAAGTCGGACTTCTTGATAGTGATATTCACGGACCAAGCGTTCCCAAGATGCTGGGAATCGAAAATGAAAAATTACTGATGGAAAACAATGAGATTCTACCGGTAGTCGTTATACCGAATCTTAAAATAGTTTCAATGGCTTTTCTAATCACTGAGCAGGATACACCGATAATCTGGCGCGGTCCGTTGAAAATGAGTTTAATCAGACAATTTCTGGGCGAAGTTGCGTGGGGAGAACTGGATTATTTAATCATTGATTTACCGCCCGGGACTGGTGACGAACCTTTATCAATAGCTCAATCTATTCCAGATAGTGATGGTGCAATTATTGTTACGACTCCGCAGGATGTCGCTTTGCTCAGTGTCAGAAAATCGATAAATTTTACTAAATCTCTTAAAATGCCGGTTATCGGAATAATTGAAAATATGAGCGGGTTTGTCTGTCCTAATTGTAAAACGACAATTGATATATTCGGCAAAGGCGGTGGCGAGAAAACTGCTGACCAGTTTAATATTTTATTATTAGGAAAGATTCCGATTGACGCCAAGATTACGGAAAATGCTGATACCGGTAAACCAATCGTTTTAGCCGATAAAAATTCAGAAACGACTAAAATTTTTATTGAGATAGTTAGAAAAATAATTGAACAGGTTGAAAAACCCAAAGGAGTGAAATTATGAAAATAGCATTTGCATCGGATGACCAGAAGACAATCGCTGCTCATTTTGGCAGAACCCAAGGTTTTGTCATATTTAATATTGAAAATAAAGAAGTAAAAAATCAGGAATACCGATTAAACACTTTTACCGGTCACGCTCGCGGTTTAGAACATTCTGACCATAACATTGACCGACATACACCAATCCTTGAAGCGCTGAAAGATTGCAAAGCAGTAATTTCGCACGGTATGGGAATGCGGATATATAATGACTTGAAAAATGCCGGTATTGAGGTTTTTGTGACAGATATAACCGATATCAAATCCGCTCTGGATAATTATCTTAAAGGAGAACTGGTTGATAAGCCGGAATTAGGCTGCACGCATAAACACGAATAATTTTATGAACAATACGAATGTAATTAATGTATCAGACCTAACCAAAGATTATGAAAAGATTCGGGCAGTTGACCATATTTCGTTTGAAATAAAACAAGGCGAGATTTTCGGATTTCTCGGACCTAACGGTGCGGGCAAAACAACCACAATAAGAATGCTGACTGGTCTTTCAAAACCGACTAATGGCTCGGCATCAATTTTAGGTTATAAGATACAATCAGAAATTATCAAGATTAAAAAGCATATCGGGGTCGTGCCTGAGATTTCCAATCTTTATGATGAACTATCTGGAATGGATAATTTGTTGTTTATGGCGCAATTGTATGGAGTAGCCGGGGTAGAACGCAAAAAAAGAGCCGAAGAGCTTCTGAAAATGTTCGGACTGTATCAAAGAAAAGACAGTCTGTTTCGGACGTATTCCCGCGGTATGAAGCGGGCACTGACAATTGCTGCAGCATTGATTCATAACCCTAAAATTCTCTTTTTAGATGAACCGACAGTTGGCTTGGATGTGATGACTGCACGGTCTTTGCGAAATTTAATTAAAAATCTGCAGAGCCAGGGTATCACAATTTTTCTGACCACTCACTATTTAGAAGAAGCCGATATTCTGTGCGACCGGATAGCGATTTTAGTTAAAGGTAAAATAGTTAAAACCGATTCACCGCAAAATATAAAATCATCAATCGAACAGGAGTCAGTAATCGAATTTGTATTTGATAGAGACATTTCACAGTTTATTAAAACTTTATCTGAACACCTGTCAGAATCTAAAGTAACTGCGATTGATTTACATAAGATAAAAATCTTGGGTGGTAATCCCAATAATATTTTTAATTCAATGAGTAATTTTGCCAAGGCAAATAATTTTGAGATAAGTTCAATCAATACTATTAAACCAAGTCTGGAAGATGCGTTTGTCAAGATTACCGGTTTAAGTCCGACCATAATGGCAATCGAGAAAGGAAAAAAATAAGATGCGTGATAATCTACGGGCAATTTACTATATTGTTCTCAAAGATATGAAAACTTATTATCTCAAACCGCCGTCAATTAGTTGGGGCATCGTTTTTCCGATTGCCTGGACTCTGGCATTCTATTTAAGAAACCCTCGCGGTTTTGAAACATTAATTCCGGGTTTGATTGCAATGACGATTCTTTTCAGCACTACTGCCGCCGAAGCAGTTGTTATCAATTTCGAGATTCGGCTCGGCTCATTAGAACGATTACTGCTAACCCCGGTCAGTTTATCCGCAGTTTTGTTAGGCAAGATTCTGGGTGGTGTTCTTTTCGGGTTGTTGATGACTTCAGTAATTACATTTGGTTCGACTTTAATCTTGGGAATTTATCCTAATTACTTCCACTTGTTTATAATTCTCATACCATCTTTACTTGTTTTTGCATCACTTGGCGCTTTTTTGTGCGTTTCGGTCAAAGAAGTTTTTGAGGCGCAAACATTGCTCAACTTGCCGCGTTTTGTAATGATATTCTTAAGCGGCGTCATCTATCCGGTCTCGGCAATGCCCGCAGCCTTGAGATATTTTTCTCATATTTTGCCTTTGACATATTCAGTTGATGGCTTGCGAAAATCTTTTGCAATTGGGACTAATCCAATAATTTTTATAGATGCCCTAATACTTCTATTATTTTTTATAATATTTTTATTACCCGCCGTCAAATTATTGTCTAAAAAGTTTGAATAAACCAGCATCGCACTGGGGAAAAAATAGTCTAATAATTATGTATAAAAAT
>CAZXRM010000173.1:0-3321 GCA_964642595.1 uncultured bacterium | reverse complement strand
AAGACGACAACAACCGCGCAGTTGCCGAAGGTATCTACTTCTATACGCTCGAAACGCCGAACGAAACATTTACTAAAAAGATGGTTTATACTAAGTAACATATAAACAATAACAATATGAAACGGGCCGGGTTAATAATTTTAATCTGGCCCGTTGTTATATATTAAAAATAGAACCCATTCCCCTCGATAATTAGTCTAACTCATATTGAATAAAAGGAAACTTAAAATTCATACCTGTTTAAAAAGGAATATAATGAAAAAAAATATATATTTACCGCGTTTTTATTTCTTTATACCGCAAACTTATGTTTTGCTTTGACTGGTGCAAAATATATTATTATCACACCTGACAGTTATGTCTCGGCATTACAACCATTAGCCGATTGGAAGACTAAAAAAGGCATTAAAGCTAAAATCGTCCCGCTTTCAGTTACGGGCAGTTCTGCGTCACAAATAAAAACATATATTACTACTGCCTATAACACCTGGGATATCCAACCTGAATATATTCTATTAGCCGGTTCTTCGATTCCGGTGTCGGGTAATTCGGATGATTACTATGCCGATATGACAGGTAACTATCGAATCGAATTAAGTGTCGGTCGTTTTCCCGCATCATCCGTAAGTCAAATCCAGAATATCGTTGCTAAGACTCTGGTATATGAAAAGACACCATTTCTTACTGACACTGCCTGGGTTACCAAAGGCACGATACTCGTTCGCGAAGATGGTTCAACTCCACCTGATGATGTATTTTGGGAGAACGCTCGATACATCTCTGCATTTTGGCGTAATTTTCAATATACCGCAGTTGATACATTTTCAAGATTGCGCGGTCACAACAGCACAAATGCAATAACTGCTATAAATAATGGTAGGATGTTTGTTGTATATCGTGGTGAAGCAGTGACAAACTGGTGGTCGCCGTTTGACCAGGTTAATCCGGATAATTTAACCAATGCTAATAAAACACCGATTGTCGTATCTGGCACTTGTGCAACAATGTCTTTATCATCAACCGGCTATCAGGGTGACCGGTTTATCAATGCTGGTTCAACAACAACCCCAAAAGGTTCGGTCGGATTTTTCGGTACGACTGTTGTTGCGAGTGGCTCTAATCTCGCCTTGAATCGCGGAACGGTTGCAAAAGGGTTCTTTAAAGCAATTTTTGAAGACCGTATCTGGACAATGGGCGAGGCGGCAAAAAGAGGTAAGTTTTATATTGATTCAATCCAACCGTCTAATTATATTTCAACCCGCTATTCGGAATGGGAACTTTTCGGTGACCCGGAATTAAATATTTGGACTGAAATTCCAACCCGGTTAACCCTGGTACACGACACAATCATTCAGACTCAACCCCAAAATTATACTGTAACCGCTTATGGCAATGGCTTTCCATTATCTAATGTCCGAGTTTGTATAATGATGGATACATTAATTTATCAGACCGCAAATACAAATGCTTCTGGCATTGCAACATTCAGCATTTCCCCGACTTTGACCGGTTCTATGTCAGTAACTGCAATTTGCCATAATTTTCTCCCCTACGAAAAAAATGTTTTGATTCAACCCGGAAATTTAGCGCATGATGTCGGTGTTACGACAATCATCGAGCCAACCGGTTCACTCGCGGTCAGCACATCGGTCATTCCTAAAGTAAAAGTAAAAAATTACGGTACAAACCAGGAAACATTCCCAATAATTCTAAAAATAGGCAGCGTTTATGACCAAACTATTTCATCTGTAACTTTATCGTCCGGTGATACAACAACCGTTGCATTTCCGTCCTGGACTGCAGTTGGCGGAAATCATACGGTTATTTCTTATACAAATCTTAGTAACGACCAATGGCACAATAACGACAGTGCTTTCAGCAGTGTCTCAGTAGTTGTTGCCAATGACGTTGGTGTTCTGGCAATTACCAGTCCGGACAGCACGCACCCGCTCAATGTTTCAGTCACACCTAAAGCCCAAATTAAAAATTACGGCACAGTCACTGAAATTAATTTTGCAATAACCTGTTCGATTGTTGGAGCGACCGGAATATTAAGATATACTAATACACAAAATATCAGTACTCTTGCGCCAAATGAAACTTACACTGTTAATTTCAGCAATTGG
This sequence comes from uncultured bacterium, assembly GCA_964642595.1. Lineage (GTDB taxonomy): Bacteria > Hydrothermota > Tepidihabitantia > Tepidihabitantales > CAIPLT01 > CAIPLT01. The sequence goes on along the minus strand of CAZXRM010000173.1, from coordinate 1,195 downwards.
ACTCCCACTATCAGTGAACAATGTATTGTCAAAGTCTGGACCAATCTGGCGAACGATGAAAATCCGACCAATGACCATCTGACCCGACTCACTCAGATTACAATGGTCTTTATGTCTGAAGGATTCAATTCTACTTTTCCACCCAGCGGGTGGCAGAATAATGCGGTTTCTGGAAATTATTCCTGGGAGCAGATGACTTCAAACACCAATCCGACCTGCAGTCCTTATGAGGGAAATGCAATGGCAAGTTATGAATCGTATATGGCGACTTCGGGCAGTATGGCGCGTCTAATTTCACCGCCGATTGCGCTTGGCACAACACCTGTTATCTGTTCATTAAAATTCTATATGTTTCACGACCCGGGTTATCAGATGTACTCGGACAGTGTAAAAGTCGAATATTCAACCAACGGTTCGACCTTTAATCGCAAAGCAGCGTTTCGTCGTTATGCCGCGTCATCGGGTTGGACCGAACATTCAGTTTATCTTGGAACTTTGTCTGGCACAATATATTTTAGCTTTTTAGCGTTATCTCAATACGGCAATAATATGAATATTGATTATGTCCGGATGTTTGCTGCAAACGGTATCGAAGAGCAAGAAACATCAAACTCATTGCGTACTCAAACTACGATGCTCTATGCACCAAAACCAAACCCAATAACAAACGGAATGGCTCACATCTCATTCAATCTTGCCGAACCTTCCTTTGCATCATTAAAAATCTATGACGCTTCCGGAAGAAAAATCAAAATACTGGTTGACGGATTGATGAACTCCGGAATCTATAATTCGGTATGGAACGGTAAAGATGATAATAACCAAACTATTGCTGAAGGAATCTATTTCTACACGCTCGAAACCCCGAAACAGAAATTTACCAGAAAACTGATTATAACAAAATAGAATAATTTAACCACGAAGACACGAAAGGCACGAAATTAGTTCAATATACCTTTCGTGTTTTCGCGCTTCGCGGTAATCTTTTTTCTATGAAATCAGCGGTTAATTTTTCTTATGTCTTACCTCATTCAACACCTCACTTCATTTTAGACGACAATCTAAATTTCACCCGATAACCCATCCGACACCCATTACTAAAAACCCTTTTTCTAATAACTTTTCACCTCAGACACCCCACACATTTACCTGCCATTTAAGAAATTCATTTACAAACCATTGTGAACGATTTACT
>CAZXRM010000172.1:0-3344 GCA_964642595.1 uncultured bacterium | reverse complement strand
ATATTTATATATTATAATGAGTTAAATGAATTTGTAATATTGTTGATATTATAATTTTGAGCTTATGAAGCTTTCGTGTGAATTTGAGTTATTTGTTTTATCTGGTTAATCGTGGCAGAACGGGTTTTTGCAGCCCTGACCGCAGATGCGGACTTTCTCGTCTTTTTTACCCTGGTACAGATTTGTAGAAAAATAACGTTCAGAACGGTCGGGCAAAACCGTCACAACTGTCTTATCTTTGCCGATTTTCTTCAAAACATTAATTGTTGCTAATGTATTGGCGCCCGAAGTAACACCAATCATCATGACGATTAACAGTGAGTTTAACAGAATGTGCATAGATACACTCATCTATTATTTTTTAAACAGCTCAATCTTACTATTCAATCGTGGTTGATTCAGCAGCGTGAATAGATGGAATAAATAAAACGTATGATAATATTGATGAAACATTATCTATAATGACGAGGTAGGGGTTATTTTGGTTTATAAAGTGGGGAGATCGCCCGCAATCGCTCGATAATTTTAACTAGTGTTTCAATAGTATAATCTATTTCTTCACGGGTATTACTTTTATCTAGACTGAATCGAATCGGCGAATTTGCATATTTTTCTTCTACACCCATCGCTTTCAAGACATGAGACGGTTCAGCTTTGCCGACCGTGCAAGCGGAAACCGACGAGACCGCAATTCCATCTACATCCAAATTCATTAATAACGCTTCGCCTTCGACATAGGCAAACGATATATTTGTAATATTGCAGACACGGTCAGTCGGATGACCATTGATTCTTATTTCTGGGATTCTTTTTTTAATCTCGGTTTCTAGATAGTCGCGTAGGATTTTGACTTTTTCCGAGGTATTATTGATTATATCCTGTCGGGCGATTTCCGCGGCTTTGCCAAATCCAGCAATGCCTGCTACGTTTTCTGTTCCGGCGCGTAAACCATGCTCGTGCGTTCCGCCGTGAATAAGGCTTTCAATTTTTAATCCTTCCCGAACATATAATGCCGCAACTGCCTTAGGTCCGTGGATTTTATGTGCGGTGACAGATAATAAGTCGACGCCTAACTCTTTTACATCAACATTAAGCTTGCTGACCGAAGCGACGGCATCCGTGTGAAAATAGGCGTTTTTCTCGTGGGCAATTCGCGCTAATTCTTTTATTGGCTGTATTGTGCCAATTTCATTATTGCAGTGCATGACTGATACTAATATGGTATTATTAGTGATGATTTTTTTCAGTTCGTCTGGTTCAACTATACCGTATCGGTTGACTCCGAGTTTGGACGTGCGACCCAGTTGGAATTCATTTATAAATTCAAAAGTGTGTATGACTGAGCTATGCTCAATAGTCGATGTAATTAGGTGTCTTTCTTTGCTATCGGATGCATATAAACAACCCTTTATTGCCATATTATTAGATTCAGTGCCGCTCGAGGTGAAAATTATTTCTTCGGGTTTGGCATTAATCAAACGGGCGACTTGGTCGCGGGATTGTTCAATTGCTACCCGCGCTTCACGACCAAAACAATGCAGGTTTGACGGATTGCCATAACATTCTTTCAAATACGGCATCATTACGTTAAGCACACCGGTATCTATTTCTGTTGACGAGTTATTATCAAGATAAACTTTTTTCATCTGACACACTCCTTATCTTAAATATTTTCTGCACAAAAATCATAATCAGACCAATATCAATCGCCAATCTGCAATACTTGTTGCTTCAACTACAATTGAATCAGGTTTTATTTCGCCACGTTTTTCAGCTTGTTCAATGATATATTTAGCGATGCGGTCTTTGACACTGCCAGTCGGATTCATAAACTCAAGCTTAGTAAATAAATGGTATTTCTGGTTCTCATGTTCAATATTCATTTCCAAAAGCGGAGTATTGCCAATTGATTCTAATACGGATTTTGTTAGTTTATAATGCCCGAGCATTGTTTCTAGTATAATCGGGAAAAGTTGGTTCGTCAATAGGATTTTGACATTAATGAAGATATCAGTTATAATTTAATATGACTTTTGACCAAATCAAACCCAAAGCAGTTATCAAAAATTTAAATAGAGTCGAATTAAAAAATTTGGCAAGTAAGGATGAAATTACAACTGAATTCGGCAGTCCGTCTTATATTACCAATGTCCGTTCGCGCAGTGCCAAATTTACTGAGATTGTTTTCGACCAACCAAATCCAAGTCAGAATAAAATAATCAAAGAAGCATTAGAATATATTTCACGCAAACGGGTGGTGATGATAGAACGGACAATGTGTCAATCCGACGAAATCAACTTTTTGTGCCGTTTTTATGTGACAAAAAATTATGCACGTAATGCTTTTATGTGGCACGAAATGTTGTTCGAGCCAATCAATAAATCTGAACCCGATTTAGTTGTTGTTTCTATACCAGAATGGCCAGAACGGAAAGTGCTGGTGCTGATTAACGACCGAATTACTTTTATACTAGGCAGTGATTATACCGGAGAAGTGAAAAAAGCGTTCTTGAGAATGGCAATGTATGTTGTGAAACAAAAGGGCTGGCTCGGTCTGCATGCAGGCAGTAAAATTATCAAGGTCAGAACCAAAACTCAAAAACTAATCAAAAAAGGTGTTTTATTATTTGGTCTGTCCGGTACCGGCAAAACAACCTTAACCTGTCATAACCATTATCTAGAAGGTAATGAAGGCGTAATAATCAAACAAGATGATGTCGTTTTTCTTAAACCGGATGGAAGTGCAATCGGTACGGAAAATAATTTCTATATGAAAACCGAAGGTATTAATCCGAAAACCGACCCGGTTTTATACAAAGCCGTAATTCATCATACTGCGATATTAGAGAATGTTTTTGTTGAAGAAAATGGAGAAGTTGATTTCAGTAATCGCTTGTTGACTTCGAATGGACGGGCAGTTGTAATGCGTAAGAAGATGGACGACACGGACGATGATATTAATTTACCGTATGTCAATATTGTTATTTTTATAACCCGCAGAAACGATATTGTCCCACCGGTTATTAAATTGACTCAAGAGCAGGGGGCGGCATTTTTTATGCTTGGTGAATCGGTCGAAACATCTGCCGGTGACCCGAGTCAGGTTGGTAGATCGAAGCATGTTGTTGGTACAAATCCTTTAATTATCGGCCCAGAAGCGGAAGAGGGTAACCGATTTTATGAGATATTGAAAAGTCATCCGGATATGGAAGTGTATGTTTTGAACACAGGCAGAGTTGGCGGTGACAATGGTGAAAAGATTTCAGTACAGGAATCGGTTGAAATTATAAAACAAATTGCACGCGGTTCGATTAAATGGGATGTTGACCGAAACTGGAAATATT
>CAZXRM010000171.1:0-3362 GCA_964642595.1 uncultured bacterium | reverse complement strand
AGCATCAACAAAGGCAAGGAATGCGAGTTGGGGAGAAGGGCGGAATTTGAATTCGACTGAATAGAGTGCTTCGGCTTTGCCGCCGATATTATAACCACCTTCGTTAACGCCGAGCGAGCGGTCCGGATAACCGCGAATACCGTCAACACCAGTACCGCCGGCATAAAATCTTTCGGAAATCGGGATTGTATCTTTTCGGCTGAAGCCCTCGATAAATCCAAGACGGGAGCGGAACATCAAAGCAAATTTATTAAACATCGGAAAATAGACACTGGCATCAACAATATGACGGTGCGAATAGACATCAATCGTGGATAGTTCGAGTGCATACGACAACATCGAACCAGACAAGGGATTAAAAATGTAATCGCGCGAGTCGCGGATAAAAGTGATTGACGGCGAAAGCGTGGTCCGATGTACGGTGTCGCGGTAAACCGTGTAAATACTGGTCGGTTTGTAACTGGAGCTGATTGATTTGCCGGGTACGACACCATCGCTTAAATTCAAGCCAAAGTAAATCCGTGAAAAATCCAGAGGTAAAGGTCTTGATGAACTTATGCTGATTGCTTTTTCCTGTTTTTCGTAATAATCGTAAGTGCGGGTCAGATAAGAAATATTACCGCCCAAAGAAATCGGTTTGTCAAACAAATAGGGTTCGGTAAAGCCGAGTTGGATATTCATTTTACTGCCGCCCTTTTCAACTTTTACGGATAACTGTTGTCCTTTGCCGAGCAGGTTGGGCTGGGTTAATTCAACATAGCCGGTCAGTTTATCGGTTGCCGAATACTGGACACCGGCGCCGATTGTGCCGAACGAACTTTTTTCTTTGACCTGATAGATTAAATCTATATCGCCCTGGTCATTAGAGCGATGATAATCGAGTTTGACATCGTCAAAAAATCCGAGATTGAAAATATCCCGCTGGCTGCGGATAACATCCGACCGTTTAAAAACCGTACCGGGCAGAGAACTGATTTGACGTCGGATTACTTTATCGTGAGTGCGCTCATTGCCTTCGATTAAAACGAGCCGGATGCGAGCCGGGTCATTTTCAGTTATGACATACTGGATATTGACCGTGTCATTCGAGATATCTTCGATGGGCGTGATTTGAGAATAGATAAATCCCTGCTCGGAGTAAATACCGTAAAGCTCGACTAAGGTCTGGCTCGTTTTTTTGGCATTATAAACCTGACCGGTTTTATAGCGGAATGCCGGTTTTAGATCTTCTTGCTTGATTAAACTGTCACCGGCAAATGTGATATCGCCGATGTAATACTGCTGGCCTTCGGAGACTTTTATGGTCAGAATCAGCCAGTCTTGTTTTACCGATAGAGTATCAAATTTTGATTCATAATCGAGCACTTTTGCATCAAGAAACCCGTTCTCTTTGTAGAGTTCAACAATCTTATCCAGGTCGTCTTTGAATACATCTTCTTTGAACAGTCCTTTGCGGAACAACGATTTTTCTTTGTTTGCCATTCGCTTCTTGATTTGCTTGTCCGACAGCACCAGATTGCCTTCGATGTTAATCTTTCTTATGCGGACCCGCTCGCCCTCGTCAATCTGCAATACGATATTGACTTTGTTTTGCGAGTCGGGTTCAGACTTCTGGACTAAAACATTAGCCAGGATAAAACCCTTTTCTTTGTATAATTCCTGAATTTTAGTCTGCCAGTCGAACAATTTCTGGTTGGTGACGACTTCATTGACTTTGGCATTAGTCTTACTAACAATGTCTTTGGTCTTGACTTTACGGTTGCCGAAAAATTTAATATCGGCAAGCGCCGGGAATTCTTTGACAATAAATTTCACCTGCACACCGTCAGCAATACGAGATGTATCAACGGTGATATTTTCGAATAATTTCAATGCATAGATACGCTGGATTGCCTGTGCCAGTTCAAATTTTGAGAACTGGCTGCCCTGCTTAAGACCAGATGTGCTGATAATCAAGTTAGCATCAGTATAGCGCGATTCGGCAGTAATATTAGTAATGACCTGACTATTTAAAATTAAGGCAATTATTAATGGAATCATAATTTATTTTTGGACGCAGATTTTCGCAGATTCTTTCTTAAATTATTTTTTGTTAATCTTTGCAAATCTGCGTTTATCTGCGTTCTCACAAAAATTAATCTTTGATTATTATTGATGCGGGCGCTTCGTCAACATTGAATACAAGCTGGTCGCCGTTGCGTTCAATTTTGATAATTGCGCCGGCGGAAAACCGGTTCTTTAATATTTCTTCGCTGAGCGGGTCTTCGAGTAACCGACGGATTGCGCGTTTGATTGGACGTGCACCGAATTCCGGGTCATAACCCTGCTCGACCAGTAAATCTTTGGCGCTCTTTTCAAGCTGGACAATAAGTTTGTTCTCTTTGAGCCGTATTGCGATATCGGTCATCTGAATATCAACGATTTTTTCCATTTGCACCCGGTCTAATGATTTGAATACGACAATCTCATCAACCCGGTTTAAAAATTCCGGTCGAAATACTCTTTTGACTTCAGCCAGCAGTTTTTCTTTCATCTTATCATAAGATTGGGTTTCGGCATTGGATTGAAATCCGAGTGATGCGGCTTTTTTAATCTCAGCCGTTGCGATATTAGAAGTCATAATAATTACCGCGTTCTTGAAATTGACTTTTCTTCCTAACGAATCGGTTAATTGCCCGTCTTCGAGAATCTGCAACAAAATATTAAAAACATCCGGATGGGCTTTTTCAATCTCGTCAAATAGAACGACCGAATACGGTTTGCGGCGGATTTTTTCGGTCAACTGCCCGCCTTCTTCGTAACCGACATAACCGGGTGGAGCACCGACCAGACGCGAGACATTGAATTTTTCCATATACTCAGACATATCAAATCTGAGCAGAGCGTCTTCATTGCCAAACAGAAACCGGGTCAATACTCTTGCCAGTTCGGTTTTGCCGACACCGGTCGGTCCCAAAAATATGAACGAGCCAATTGGTCGTTGCGGGTCTTTGATACCAGCCCGGCTACGGCGAATTGCTTTGGCAATTGCGACAATCGCATCGTCCTGTCCGACAATCCGCTGTTTTAAGTCGTCTTCCATTTTCAGTAGTCTCTGCTGTTCGTTCTCTTCGAGTTTGGTCAAAGGTACGGATGACCAAGATGCGACAACATACGCGATATCTTCTTCATTAACAACCGGGAAATTACCGGCTTTTTCCGATTCCTTGCGTTTGGTCTTTAATAGTTCAATCAGTTCTTTGGTTTCATCGCGCAGTTCTGCGGCTTTTTCGAATTTCTGTTGTCGGACTGCTTCTTCCTTTTGCCGGCGGACTTTTTCAATCTTCTTTTCGATTTCGTCCAGTTCTGGATTTACGACCGCT
>CAZXRM010000170.1:0-3362 GCA_964642595.1 uncultured bacterium | reverse complement strand
CTATATTATCCTGACTATCCTTTTTGGACTGGTGCTGTTTATAAGAAAGAAAAGAGGATTCCTATGAAGAATTTCAAATTTCAAATTTCAAATTTCAAATTTAATAAGAAAATTTTGCTTCTTGCCTCATGCCTCATTCCTCTTCTTTTCTTAAACTGCCAAGGTCATTTACGTGAATCAATCATTACGGGTTTGCAGACACACGGCGTATCACCCGAACTGGCAATAATTATAACCGCCGCATTACCCATTATCGAATTACGAGGCGCGATTCCTCTGGGCATAAATTTCTATCATCTGGTCTGGTACAAGGTCGTCCTGCTTGCCTTGCTTGGCAATCTTGTTCCGGTCATACCTGTTTTATTTCTACTCGATAAAATTTCCAAATTATTAAGCCATATTCCAATCTTTAAGAAATTCTTTGATTGGTTATTTACCCGCACCCGCAAAAGAAGCAAGATAATCGAAGAGTATAAAATGATTGGTCTGGCGATTTTTGTCGGAATTCCTTTACCCGGCACTGGCGCCTGGACCGGCGCGGTCGCTGCGTTTTTGCTCGGATTAAAATTTCTGCCGTCAATCATCGCCATTTTCTGCGGTGTGTTGCTTGCCGCTGTGATTGTCACCGGTTTGTCGTTATTAAAAATTTGGGGGCTTGTCATTATTGGAATTATTATTATCATATTTATAATAAGGGCAATGTATATTAAGAAAAGAAAGAAAGAGGTATAAAATGAAATACATCAATGCCGGTTTAATAGTATTATTAATCATCTTCTCCAGCAGTTTTGCCAAGACCAATACCGACTCGATAAACTTAGGAAAATTGGTAACCGCTAATAATAACTTTGGTTTTCAGATGTTTGGCAAACTCACGGATAATAATCCGACCAAAAACATCTTTATCTCGCCGACCAGCATCACAATGTGTCTGGGTATGGCATATAATGGTGCCGCTAAAAAAACCAAAGATGCGATGGCAAAAACTCTGGGCTTAGACCAATTAACTCTCCCGCAGGCGAATGAGGCAAATTTAAAATTAAGCGAGCAGCTAAAAAGCTCTGACCCGAAAGTAGTCTTAAACATTGCCAACTCGCTCTGGGCACACGAAGGCATTAACTTTAAAAAGAACTTTCTCGAATCGAATAAAAATTATTATCAGGCAGAAGTGTCAACTCTTAATTTTACCGATAAAGAATCTCCGGAAAGAATTAACAACTGGGTCAATGACAAAACCAACGGCAAAATACCCACCATCGTAGATAAACTCGACCCGGCAATGCTGATGGTTTTAGTCAATGCGATATATTTTAACGGTAAATGGACAACTACATTCGACACGACCAAAACAAAAAATTTACCGTTTACTCTTTTAAATGGCAAAGATAAAGATGTGCCGATGATGAATCAGGAAGATTATTATCACTATTTTGAAAATGAAAATTTTCAGGCAATCAGTCTGCCTTACGGTAAAGGTCGGATGAGTATGTATATCTTTTTACCAAAATCAGACTTCAGTCTGGCTGATTTTGTTAGCAGTTTAAATGAAAAATCCTGGAATGACTACCTGTCGCAATTCAAATATGAAGAAGGTGAAATTACGCTTCCCAGATTCAAATTCGAATATGAACACACGCTTAATGAGGCGCTTATCAATATGGGAATGACCAATACTTTTGCTGATGCGGATTTTACCAATATGACCGATTCGCCCGCTTTAATCTCCGGTGTCCTGCACAAAACATTTGTCGAAGTCAACGAAGAAGGCACTGAAGCCGCCGCGGTCACATCGGTCTTTGTCGCAACCGCTATGGCAAACCAGCCCGAACCATTCTCGATGGTTGTTGACCACCCGTTTTTCTGTGCAATTGTTGACGATACTACCAATACAATCTTGTTTATGGGTGCAGTCACAGACCCACAATAACATATTAAAATGACGAACTTGTCTTTGCGAGAACAAAGTCCGTGGCAATCTCAAACTTTTCTGGGGAAGTTTAACTTCCCAATAATAGTTCTTTTAATTATTGTTAGTCTAACGCTCTCTTTTTCCCAAAACCCTTCCTCACAATTAGTCAGCGCTAATAACGACTTTGGCTTTCAACTCTTCTCCGAATTAATTAAACAGCACGATATAAAAAATATGATGGTCTCGCCGACCAGTATTGCAATGGCATTGGCAATGACTTTTAACGGCGCCGATGGTTTAACCAAAGAAGCGATGGCAAAAACCTTAGGTGTCTCTGACCTTGACTTAAAAGAATTTAATCAGTCCAATCTTGACTTAAAAAAATCCCTGACTAAAACCGATAAAAAAATCACGCTCAGTATTGCCAATTCCTTATGGGCGGACAAGAGAATACAATTCAAAAAAGAATTTGTTAATGCCAATAAAAAATACTATTCGGCTCAGGTCTCAACGCTCGATTTTGCCAGCCCCAAATCAGTAAATACAATTAATCAATGGGTGAGCAAATCAACTAAAGGAAAAATCCCGAAAATAATTGACCAAATTGGCGAAGATGTGATTGCCTATCTAATCAACGCAATCTATTTCAAAGCCGACTGGCAAAAGGCATTTGATAAAAAATTAACCAGCCCGAAAATTTTCTATTGCCTGGACGGTACAAAAAAAGAACATCCGATGATGCATCAGGAAAATCGCTTCCCTTATTTTGAAACCGACAAATTTCAGGCAATCGGTCTGCCCTATCGTAATAATGCGATGAGTATGTACATATTTTTACCCAGAGAAAAATCGAGTATCCCGGAATTTCTAAAACAACTCAATTATGAAAATTGGCAAAAATGGCTGCCCCAATTCCGATTGACCAATGGCGATATTACCCTGCCCAAATTCAAACTCGAATTCGGCAAATCCTTAAAAGATATTCTCAAAGCAATGGGAATGGAAATTGCATTTGACGATACCCTGGCAAATTTCACAAAAATGGCATCATCACAACTCAATGGCAATATTTATATCGGAGATGTCATCCACAAAACCTTTATCGAAGTTGCCGAACAAGGAACCGAAGCCGCGGCAGTCACCGCAGTCCAGATGGAAATAAAAGCAATAGCAATGGACCAATTCTCAATGACCATAGACCGGCCATTCTTCTATGCGATTACTGATAACATCACCAACTCAATTTTATTTATGGGTATTGTCACCGAGCCAAAATAGAATACTAAAAAACACCGAAAACAGTAAGGGACGCATCCTGATTTAAGGGTGCGTTTCTTTTGGATTCAATATAAAACATCCAATGACTATGTCAACCTTTATACACATACCAAATAAATTAATCTTTTCTGAATCCTTTTAGCAAATGTAAAGTCTAACATATAGTATAATAACT
>CAZXRM010000169.1:0-3367 GCA_964642595.1 uncultured bacterium | reverse complement strand
TTTTTAATATTTAATATTACTTTAATGGGTCCGGTAGGACTCGAACCTACGACCAGCTGATTATGAGTCAGCTGCTCTAACCAACTGAGCTACGGACCCAGCATAATATTTTTACTAGAAAACTTGCCATAAGTCAATAGTTGATTGCAAGGAAGACGGATTTCAGTTTATCTTTCTCATTCATAAAAATCCCAAATTCCAATTTCCAAATCCCAAAAAAATCACAATGTTCAAATATCAAAATTCCTGAGTTTTGATAATAAGTATCATTCAAATCTATGGAAACTTTTTGAGTCTAAAACTAAGTTTCATACCAGATTTTACATTAGATTTTATGCTTGATTTTACAAATCTTTTAATGATAGACGGTTTGTTCGGTGGCAAACTGCTTGAAAAGCGAGACGGTTTATTAGACCGGTTTTATCCTTGCATTTTAAAAATCAATTTTGCTTTCAATCTAAATATCATAAAACCCGTCAAATTGCCCGACTTTTTAGACCTATTCCACCAGGGAGTGGATTAGAATATCCCAGTGCCCAGACTGCCTCCCTACGAGAAAACAGACATTTTATTAGAGTAACCATTGATTACACAGATTTCCACAGACACTGTTCCGAGTGAAACGGGGAGTTTCTAATCACGGATAGAGAAAGGCATACACTGTAAAAGTTTAAAGAAAAACCGTGTTTATCTGTGTGCACCTGTGGTTTCATATATCACGCACCTTTCTTTATATAATCTGCGTAATCTTTCTTATAATATCTGCAATCAAAACCCTTTAGGGTCTCTATAAGGCTAAGACGCTTAAAAAGGGGGGTAATCCGAATTAATCTTAAAAAACGCAATAAAGTTCAAATAACAATTAAATTTGACATTACCATATTATAGGATTAAAATTAATTATGCGGTATAAGTATCTTGACCACACTTCGGATTTAGGACTTGAGATTTTTGGCAGGGATTTATCCGAACTTTTTGCCAACGGTCTTTTTGCCGTATTTGATAATATTCTTGATTTGAACACAGTCGAAATTAAGGAAACAAGAAAAATCGAATTGTCAGCAGTGAATACAGAAGATTTATTGATGGACTGGTTTCGGGAACTGGTATTTATCTTTGCCACCGAGTTTTTTGTTGCTAAAGAGATTAAATCTATTAGTATTAAAGATAATAAATTATCCGCAGAACTTGAGGGCGAGAAGTTTGACTCGCATCGCCACAAAATCAAGATTGAAATCAAAACCCCGACTTACCATATGTTCAAGATTGAAGAAATTAATGACGGTTACAAGGCAACCGTGATTTTTGATGTATAGAAATTTACCGCAGAGCACGCAGAGAAGTAAAAATTAAAGAAAAAGTAAGGTCAAAGCTTAAGGTTTGCCTTGCGAAAAAATCCTGTTAATCCCGTCGGAAAACCTGTTTAATCTGTGTAATCGGGAAAAAATCTGTGTAATCTTTTATTATGATTTCCAGAGCGGAGAGATGTTTCTTAACCGCTCGACAATACTAACCAAGGTTTCAATTGTGTGGTCAATCTCTTCTTGAGTATTGTTTTTATCTAAGCTGAATCGAATTGGCGAGTTGATGTATTTATCTTCGACCCCAAGTGCTTTTAAGACATGGGATGCTTCAGATTTGCCGGTTGAACAGGCAGAACCGGATGAGACGGCAATTCCTTCTAAATCCAGGTTCATTAATAATGCCTCGCCTTCAACATAAGCAACTGAAACATTCAAAACATTGCATACGCGACGGGTTGGATGACCGTGGATTTTTATTTCAGGAATCCTTTTTACAATCTGTGACTCCAGGTAATCGCGCAGTTTTTTAATCTGGTCGGGTACTCCTTTATTCAAATCATCAATCGCCAGTTCCGCGGCTTTACCAAACCCGACAATACCAGCGAGATTTTCGGTGCCAGGTCGCAATCCGTGTTCCTGAAGCCCGCCATATAAAATACTATTAATATTAACATCGGATTTAACAAATAACGCGCCAACTCCTTTGGGTCCGTGGATTTTATGGGAGGAGATGGTTAATAAGTCAACATCGAGCGCTCTGACATCAATCGGTATTTTCCCGGCGGCGGCAACTGCATCGGTATGAAAATAGGCGCTGCTTTTATGAGTAATCTGCACTAATTCCTTTATCGGTTCAACTGTGCCGACTTCATTGTTGACATACATAATTGAAATTAAAATGGTCTTATCCGTAATCGCTCGGCTCAGTTCGTCTGGTGAAGCGATACCATATTGGTCAAGCGGCAGTTTCGATATATTGACATTATGCCATTTATTCAGATAGTTAGCCGCATAAAATACCGCACTGTGTTCAAAATCAGAAATTATTATATGGTCACCGTTATTTGATAATGCTTTATAGGCACCGATTATTGCCATATTGTCAGACTCGGTTCCGCTGGAAGTAAAGACGATTTCTTCGGGTCGAGCATTTATAAATCGGGCAACTTGTTCCCGTGCTTTTTCTATTGCTTCTTTTGTTTCCCGACCGAAAAAGTGCATATTGGACGGATTACCATAATATTTGGTAAAATAGGGAAGCATCGCTTCGACGACTCTTGAGTCGGTTTGAGTCGTCGAGTTGTTATCGAGATAAATCTTTTTCATTATAATTTATAGCAAAGCAAGTAGAAATAATAAAGAATAAAATTCTCCCCGATACTGGAGTACTTTGATATCTCTGTGTTAATCCTATCATACTTGTTTAGACTGCTTTTTATGACCAAAGATTTCTTTGATAACGACTAAAATCAGACCGATGACAATCGTGGCATCGGCAATATTATAAGTTGCCCAGCGGGTATTTTTAATACCCATATCTATGAAATCTATCACATACCCTAACCGAATTCGGTCAATCAGATTACCAATTGCACCACTCGCAATAAAACCATAGGCAATCCCGAAAAAGTTAGATTTCGTCTTTAAAACAAGGAATATAATAAAAATTATACCAATAATCGGTAAAAGATAATAACTGACAAAACTTTTTATCGGTAAACCCCAAATCATACCTTGATTATGAACTAATGCAAGACGCAACCACTCGCCAAGTAATTTAACTGGTTGATTCATAGCGAGTTCGTAAGATGCCCAGGTTTTGGTCAACTGGTCTAATGCAACCAGCACTAACATAATAATCAGGAATAAAAGTTGTGGTTTGCCAACTAATTTTTCCTCTTGTCCAATTGACTCCTGAATTTGAGGTTGTTCTTTTGTTAATATATCATTCATATCATGAAGCTCCAATATTTATTATAATGAAAGTTATCGCTTTGGTCAAGAAAAGACTGTCGTTGCAACAGTAAATAGCAAATGATATTCCAACTATAAAATCGCAACTT
>CAZXRM010000168.1:0-3421 GCA_964642595.1 uncultured bacterium | reverse complement strand
ATCAGTGGTTTTATATAAGGAGATATAAAAAATGAAATTAAAAATTAAAGACCAAAAACCAAAAACACATATTAAAAATTCAAAAACATTTTTATATTTTTGCGTTTGTGTTTTTAATATTTGGTTTTTCATATTTAGTATTGCTAATGCTTCGGTTCCCTCAGATTGGTACTATGGACGCAGGACTGAGTTTTCGGATGCTCAATCTAATAGTTTAGCCGGTAATGATTTATTCAAGCCCAGCATCTATTTCGGTAATCCGATAGAAAAAAATACCAATAAATTAATGGTTGGTATATCTTACGATTTCGGTTTCTTGCAGGACAGATGGACAAAACAGGTCTATGATAATTTTGATAATGCGATTGGCGAACTTGCTTTTGTTGAAAATCTTTTTACCAGCGGTAGACTGGGAAATATTTCTGTCCTCTATCCCTGGCAATATGCAAATATCGGGCTGAACGTTAGACCGCAATATAACTATGAGTATTTTTTTGAGCGCGAGTTCCGCGACGATTTTTATACCAAAATCGGTAATCAAGAAATAAAAATCCTGGGCACAGTGTATAACGCATCGCTTATGTTCGGCAAGGAATTTCTTGAGAAATTCGGAGTCGGAGCCGGTGTCAATTACTATTTTGGTTCGAGAAAATATTCATTCGATTCAATAATGAATAATGTAGAAACGATTGCCGAAACAACCGGCAGTCCTTCCGGAATAGGATTTACCGCCGGAATATCGGCAATGCCGATTGAACAATTACTGATTCATTTCGATTTTCAGAGCGGAGTTAACTTGAAAAAGTGGTTAAATGAAACCTCGATAAAATATCCGACAATTTATAATTTGTCAATTGCTTATCTTGCGGCTGGTGAGATTCCGACTAAGATTGGTGTTGATGCTAAATATTCAGACTGGAAAATCATTGACAGCACTTATCAAAGCACAGTCGAGATTGGACTGGGAGTCGAACATACAATGTTCAATTCGGTTGCTTTACGATACGGATTTCGATTTGAACCGTCATTTGTGCCGCCGGTTGTGCATCAAGGTGCGGTTTATTTAGGTTGGGGGTTTGCGGTTGGTAATGTTACAATTGATATTGGTGCCAGTATTAAACGCCGGATTATCGGCAATGAAAATATTATGCCATCAGGGAGTGATAATACTTTGAGGATCTATCAAAATTCCGGAGAAATTTTAATTGGTGCAAATATACCAATTCAAATTTAACATATGAATCGAAAGATACTTTTAAGCATTTTATTTTTAACAGCAGTTAGTTTAGCCATACCAAATGAAGTATGGTTAGTTCATGTTAATGACATTCACGGCGCTTTAGCGCCAAGCGATGCGTTCTGGATGAATCCAGATTTTCCACCACCAATCGGCAATGCACCGGCTGCAATCACGGTAATAAATGAACTAAAAGAGCAGGCAAAGCAGAGTAATGCTGTTTTGTTGTTATGCGATATGGGCGACTGGTTTTCCGGCACACCGGTTGGTGATTTTACTTATGGCAAATCAGTTATTGAATTTCTAAATTTAATCAAAGTTGATGTTTCAGTAATCGGTAATCACGACTTTGGTTTCGGACTGGATACTTTAAAGTCGCTGATTAGAATGTTAAATGCACCGGTTTTATGCGCCAATTTGGTGAAAACCAATACAGATTCGGTTCCCGAGTATTTAACGCCAACAATGATAATTGAAAAAGATGGATTAAAAATCGGATTGTTTGGAATTATCACGCATTATTTAACTGGAATGGTTAGTCCTGAACAAATGCCAGGTTTATCGGTTCTGAAACACTATGCCGGAGCCGAGAAAAGTATTCAGACATTAAAAGCACAGAGTGCGGATATTATTATTGCGTTAACCCATTCTGGATATTCACACGACCAGCGTCTTGCAGATTCGGTTCCTGGTATGGATGTTATACTCGGCGGTCATAGTCATACCGGTGTTCAACCACCTAAAGAAATGCCACGATATCACACAATAATTTGTCAAGCATATTCCCGTTTAACTGCGGTCGGCGTGTTAAAACTAAAAATTGATAAACAGACAAAAAAAATTGCCGGTTATAATGGCGAATTAATTAACTTATTTGGTGAAGAAATACCGTTAAATAAACAGTATCTTACCCGACTTGGTGAATGGCAGTTGCAGGTAGAGCAAGGTTTTGATAATGTTATTGGC
Source organism: uncultured bacterium (assembly GCA_964642595.1). Classification (GTDB taxonomy): domain Bacteria; phylum Hydrothermota; class Tepidihabitantia; order Tepidihabitantales; family CAIPLT01; genus CAIPLT01. The sequence goes on along the minus strand of CAZXRM010000168.1, from coordinate 1,218 downwards.
AGCAACAAACGGGAGCTTACCCGCTCGGGTTTTGAAGAGTCACCGGTCGGTAATTTAATCACAGATGCGATGCGGGAGTTTGCCAATGCAGATATTGCCACAACAAATTCCGGCGGTATTAGAGCGAATCTGCCCAGAGGTGAAATAACTTATCGCGATGTTTACAAAGTTGATATATTTGGCAATACCGCAGTAACAATGACGATGACCGGAAAACAGGTCTGGGAAATGCTTGAAGTATCAGTAATTGGTTATCATGCAATATTTCAGGTATCAGGACTTAAAATGGTGTATGACTTGAAAAAACCACCCAAACAAAGAGTTTTGTCAGTTGAGGTTGGAGGCATACCGATTGACACTAATAAAGTATATAAAATAGTTACCAATAATTTTCTTGCAGCCGGTGGCGGTGCTTATGGTATATTTAAAGAAGGTAAAGATGTTGAGGATACATACACTATGATTAGAAACATTATGGCTGAGTATATTAAGAAACATTCACCGATTGATGTTAAAGTCGAAGGCAGAATCATCCGAGCGAAATAATTATGATATATCAAAAATCAAATATCAAAAAGCAAAATGTAATTAAAAATTCAAAAAGCAAAACAATTTTATATTTTGGTTTGTCATTTTGTATTTTAACTTTTGCATTTTGCATTTGCGAAGCACATAATGTTTACTGGGCGAATTTACATTCTCACACCGAACTTTCTGACGGGCGAGGCACACCAACTGAAGCATATACTTATGCACGCGATACGGCTGGCATTGATATTTTAGCAATAACCGACCATACTTCTTATTTAAGTCAAAGTAATTATCAATATATAAGAGCAGTTGCTGATTCATTTACGGAGAATGGAAGATTTGTTGCAATTGCTGGACAGGAATTTGGTGTTCTTAGTTCATTTGGCCATTTTTCAATGTTTGAAGCAGAAAGCTTATGCCGGGCATCAGTCTATGACTTAATTTCAACTTATGAATGGATAGGTCAGCATAAAGTTCAATCTCAGTTCAATCATCCACGATTGGGTGATTTTGATAATTTCACATACAATATGACTGGTGATAAATATGTTTCAGCACTTGAAGTTGTCAATGGCAGTGGAATTTATACTCCTTATTATGAAGAGCGGTATATAGATGCGTTAAATCAGGGCTGGTATATTGCACCGGTTGCGAATCAGGATAATCATTACCGAAGATGGGGAAATG